>CAJOHT010000039.1:0-11656 GCA_905234305.1 uncultured Ruminococcus sp.
TTTTTTTACCCTCGGCTTCGAGCCCCGTTTTAGGCAAAATTATAGGGACACCTAACGGTGTCCCTATAATTTTGGTGGAGATAACGGGGCTCGAACCCGTGACCTCTTGACTGCCAGTCAAGCACTCTCCCAGCTGAGCTATACCCCCAAAGCTATTGATATTTTATACTCTTCTCTATTTATTGTCAATACTTTTTTAAAATTTATTATTATCATATTGTTTTCAAAACCTAAATATGATACAATATAAAAAATAACACAGAAAGGAAATCATTATGAAAAAATTAACATCAATCTTTTTAAGCGCGGCAATTATTTTTACTCTTATCGCAGGCTCATTCGCGGCGGTTCAAGCCTCAGAGGGAAGCACCGTTAAGAAAAAACTTATCGGGAAATGGATTTGTTACCAATGCGTATCCGACGGCAAAAAATCCGCTCCTGCCGATTATTACGGTTCGGTAGTTCGTCAGACAGGCGCATATATAAAATTTAAAGATAATAAATTCAATTGCAACTTAGGTCTTAAGGGCTTCTCGGGTAAATACACTGTAGCGAAAAACGGTAAAATCACCCTGAAAGCTACTAAAGAATGGGACGGTAAAGGGACTTATAAAAAAGCAAAGAACTACACGGTTAAAATTGCTAAAAACTATAAGAAAATCGCATTCAAGGCATTCGGCGCTAAAAACTACTTTAAAAAGAAATAATATTTATTCCCCCCCTTTTGTAACAGAAAGCAACTGTTACAAAGGGGGTAATTTTTTTAATACTTTAAAGACTGTGAATAATCAATATTCAAATCCCCGCTATTCTTTTCAAAATCAAAATAATCATCTTTGCTGATTGCTTCATTATAACTGAGTTTTCCGTCAAGGAACGATATTTTTGTTAATTCTTTATCCGTGTCGAAATAAAACGCGACACCTAAACGCCCTTCCGCGCCTGTTTTTGCGACGGCGTATTTTTCAACTAACACAGCGTTACGGTATATATTAATTCCTTTTTATCCATAACCGTATCTTCCCTAAAATAATCGGTATAAGGGAAAAATGAATAACTCAAATCCGAGGAATGCTTTGACGGATATGCGCTTGCCGTTACACTACTGCTCATATTTATTTTGAGTTGGTTATTATATTTTTGAAAAAAATAAGTATCAGCACCAAAATCGGGTTTAATAAATTTATGCTTGACCTGAGGAAACTGTTTAGAAAACTCATCCGCCAATTCCTTGCAGTCCTTTTTTGTGTCGGCGTTAACGATAAACTCTATTATTTCCCTGCGATAATTTTCAGTTTCCTCAATTATACTGTTTTTCATTATATAAGTATATGAGGAAGCGACTATCGCCGTAATAATCAGAAACCCGCAAAACGCAGCAGCAATATTCTTGATCACATTCAATATGAGCTTAAAAATACCGATATAATACATACGCTCTTTGCATAATACTTTAAGTATAATAAAAACAGCCCATAATACGAGAATTATCCAAACAACAAGCACAAGCCAATCATATTCACCGTTCTCAAATATATCGGCGTAATCATAGCCGTGAAGCGTTTCCGTATATTCGGAATAACCCTTCGTAAATATAACTACGCAGGCATACACTAACGGCTTAATATAATTTGTAAGCAATCCCGTCAGCGGCCTGAAACCGTCGTACCATTTCTCTTCGATATTGACAGGCAGAAAACTCGGCGCAATCGAAATAATAAGCAGCAGAAGCGCCACGGCTGTGAGGTATACAGCAGGAACGACTTTATTATCATATCTCATTGACAACGCGAAAATTATAACAAAAGCCGTAAAAACAGCTAAAGAAAGCATATCAACCCATAAATGATGTATTTCAACGGTTGACTCAAGATAATAACAATTGCTTGAAATTATGTATGACATAACAAAACACAGCAACAACAGCAGAATTGATACAACGCTAAATACATTCTTATACCATTTTTCGCTGTGAAGGGTATTAAGCGGAGCGGCTGTCTCGTCAGGCGCGCCCATTTCCTCAACAGCCTTAGCCTCCGCCTCGGCTTCGGAATAACCGATTTCAATATAATATGCTTTCTTGTCCTCAATATGACTTTCGATTTCCGCCAAAACCGCCTTTTTAGCGGTTTTATTTTTTATCGACTTTGAGATTTCTTCAAGATATACATTCATTACAGACTCCTTAATATGAGAAGCTGAGAACTTTTTCGACGGAGTTCGAGTAAAGCTTCCATTCCTCTTCCTTATCGGCAAGCTGCTTTAAGCCCTTTCTGGTGAGGTGATAGTATTTCCTCTTTCGATTATCGACCTCATCCCAATAACTCTCAAGATAATTTTCCTTCTCAAGAGCGTGGAGTATCGGATATAACGTTCCCTCTTTAAACTCAAAAACGCTCTCGCTCCTCAGCTCCAGCTCCTTTATTATTTTATAGCCGTACAAATCCTTACCCTTTAAAACACTTAAAATAAGCATAGTTGTACTTCCTTTAATTAATTCTTTACTTAGTTTCATAATAAGCGCTCCTTACCTAGATATTCAATATACCTAGTTGTTCTATGTATTAATATTATCACATCATTAATTAATTGTCAATAGGAGTTCCTTTGTGAAAATTACCTATTTTTGACTTGTATTTTATATAAGAAATGCGCATTGTTTAAGCGTGTTCAGTATGTTATAATAAGATGATTAATAAAAAACCACTTACGAAAGGGTGTTGTTAGATGGTAGTAAAGGATATTATAGACATCTTAGAGGGCGACGTAATCTGTGAAGGCGATTTAAATAAAGAAATCAAAACCGCCTGCGGCTCAGATATGATGAGCGATGTACTCGCGTTCGTTAAAGACCAAAGCGTGCTGCTTACGGGACTCGTTAATCCTCAGGTTGTAAGAACAGCCGAGATGATGGATATGGCGTGTATCGTATTTGTTCGCGGAAAAGATCCCGACCAGAGTATTATCAACTTAGCCGAGCAAAGGGATATCACCCTTATGAAAACTAAATACAGAATGTTTACCGCCTGCGGACTTCTTTACGCTAACGGACTTTCGGGAGGTACTAAGGTATGAGTAACGCTATACATCTTCATTTCGATGTATCGAGCGATGACTTTACGCGCGCGGGTGAAGCCAGCGGTTCGGTAAAGAAAAGGCTTAAATCCCTCGGATATGATCCCGACGCTATCCGCAGAGTAGCTATAGCTATGTATGAGGCTGAAATTAATATGGTAATTCACGCTGACGGCGGATACTGCGACGTAGATATCTATCCCGATAAGGTCGAAATACTTTTATCAGATAAGGGACCAGGAATACCCGATGTAGAAAAAGCTATGCAGGAAGGCTTTTCAACCGCGCCCGATAACGTAAGGTCTTTAGGCTTCGGCGCGGGTATGGGACTGCCTAATATCAAAAAATACACCGACGAAATGAGAATCGAAACAACAATCGGCGTCGGTACTAATCTTTATTTAACGGTGAATGTAAACAATGAATAAATCTAAGGAGTAATTATGAGTACATATTTTCACTCCGTCAGGCTGGAAGTGGATAAATGCTGCGGATGTACAAACTGCCTTAAAAGATGCCCTACCGAGGCTATAAGAATACGAGACGGCAAGGCTCATATCCTCTCGGAAAGGTGTATAGACTGTGGCGAATGCATACGCATATGTCCTCACCACGCTAAAAAGGCGCATAGCGCCGATTCGGACGATATTAAAAAATTTAAATATAACGTAGCTATCCCCGCTCCCGCTTTATACGGTCAGTTTAATAATCTCGATAAAGCGAACATTGTACTTACGGGGCTTAAAGAACTGGGTTTTAACGATATTTTTGAGGTATCAAGAGCGGCGGAGCTTGTATCGGAAGCTACAAGAAACCTTATAAAAGAAAAAAAGCTCAACAAACCTATAATAAGCTCGGCGTGTCCTGCTATAGTAAGGCTTATAAAAATCCGCTTTCCCGAGCTTTGCAGCAACGTTCTTCCGCTTATGGCTCCGATTGAGGTAGCCGCGAGAATGGCAAGAAAGGAAGCTATTAAGAAAACAGGCTTAAAATCCGAGGAAATAGGAGTATTCTTTATCTCCCCCTGCCCCGCTAAAGTGACGGAAATCAACACCCCTAACAGTGTAGAAAAATCCGCGTGCAACGGCGCTATAGGAATATCAAGGATCTATCCCGAGCTTACTAAGGCTATGGACCATCTTGAGCATATTGAAAGTATATCGCGCTCTGGCTTAATCGGAATCGGCTGGGCTACCTCGGGCGGAGAAAGCGCGGGAATGCTCGGCGACAAATATCTTGCCGCAGACGGTATCGAAAACGTCATCAGAATTCTTGAGGAATTAGAGGACGAACATATACGTGACGTCGATTTTGTAGAGCTTAACGCTTGCGCGGGCGGATGCGTCGGCGGTGTACTTACCGTTGAAAACCCTTACGTTGCTCAGGCGCGTATCCAGAAACTAAGAAAATACCTGCCCGTATCGCTCAATCACCTTGAGGACGGCGATTTGGAAAATATGATGTGGGAGCATGAGCTTGAATTTGACGCTGATATTTTCCGCCTAAGCGACGATATTTTTAAGGCTATGGAAATGATGGATAAAATGGAAAACATCTGCAAGGAGCTTCCTGGACTTGACTGCGGCTCCTGCGGCTCTCCCACCTGCCGCGCTATGGCGGAGGATATCGTAAAGGGTGAAGCTAAGGAAACCGACTGTATCCATAAACTCAAAGAAAAGATACACAGTGTTTACGATCAGCTGAAAAACACTATTTAGGATTCAGGGTTCAGAATTTTGGGTGATTAATATGAATGTTAAAGAACTGATTGAAAAACTTGATTTAAAAATTCTTGTTGAGGACGATTTAGAAAGAGATGTCACCGATTGCTATATCGGCGATCTCTTAAGCTGGGTTATGGGGCGCGCTCCCGAGGACAGCGCGTGGCTTACCGTTATGGGCAACATAAACTCTATCGCGGTCGCTACATTAGCAGACGTAAGCTGTATAATCCTCGTAGAAAACGCCGCGCTAGATAACGACGCTAAGGCTAAGGCGGAAATGCACGGCGTTAACATACTGCTTTCGGAAGAAAACAGCTACAGCTTAGCGGTTAAAATCAGCAAATTGATATAAGGTAATTTAATGAAATATTTTTACGACCTTCATCTTCACTCCTGCCTTTCTCCATGCGGCGATATGGATATGACGCCGAATAATATCGTTAATATGGCTAAGCTCTTAGGTCTGGATGTGATTGCGCTGACCGACCATAACACCTCGCTTAACTGCAAGGCGGCTATAGAGGTCGGGAACGAAATCGGCTTAACGGTAATCCCAGGGATGGAGCTTACTACCAGCGAGGATATCCACGCCGTATGCCTTTTTCCTGACCTTGAAAAAGCAATATGTTGGGATGAATATGTAAGGGATAACAGAATAAAAATAAAAAACAAAGCTGAGATTTACGGCCGCCAGGTCATTATGAACAGCGCTGACGAGGAAATCAGAGAAATTGAGGAACTGCTTTTGCCAGCGAGTAATATCAGCATTATGAACGCTTATGAAAAGGTAAAAGAGTTCGGCGGTATCTGCTACCCCGCTCATATTGACCGCGACAGCCTCTCGATTCTCTCGGTACTGGGCGAAATTGACGAAAGCTGCGGCTTTAAAACAGCGGAGCTTTACGATAAATCCCTTGAAGAAGATTTAAAAAAGCTCCACCCTATTCTGAACAATCTAAATATAGTAACGAACTCGGATGCGCATTACCTTGAGAATATGCGTGACGCTCAAAACTATATCGAACTTGACTCATTAAATCCCCAAAATGTAATAGATTATCTTGACAGCAATAAAAAGGTCGTTTAAACGGCCTTTTTCATTATACATATAGTTAGTCAGCGCTAACTAAAATGTACTAATTACTGACAATTATAACAGTTATTTTTATTAAAAAAAGCTAAAAAGTTATAGACATTCGACATAAGTTATGATATAATATCTCTAAACGTATAAGTGCGCCCAGACGTATATATAATTAAGCGCACAATATCATTTAAAGGAGGAAAAACGATGCTAAAGAAAATCAGCAATCTGCCCTTTAAGGGCACACCTGAACAGGAAGCTCAGCTGAAAGAGGTCATTAAAAAGCACCTCGACGATCCAGGCGCGGTAATGCCTGTCTTACAGGAAGCTCAGGATATTTACGGCTACCTTCCGATTGAGGTCCAGACTATGATTGCCGAAGGACTTAATGTACCGCTCGAGGAGGTTTACGGAGTATCTACTTTCTACTCCCAGTTTGCTCTTTCACCTAAGGGTAAATACAACATCTCGGTATGTTTAGGAACCGCTTGTTATGTAAAAGGTTCGGGCGATATTCTCAACAAGCTCTCCGAATTACTCGGAATCGAGGCTGAAGAGTGTACACCTGACGGAATGTTCTCGCTTACCGCTTGCCGTTGTATCGGCGCGTGCGGATTAGCTCCCGTAATCACAGTTAATGATGATGTTTACGGTAGATTAACAGTAGACGACGTACCCGGCATTATCGGAAAATACAAAGATGCGTGAGCTGTCGCTTAACGTAATGGACGTAGCCCAGAACTCGGTAAGAGCCGAAGCGAAGCTCGTTAAAATTATCGTAAACGAAAGTGATAAGGACGACTTCCTCACTATCTCGATCGAGGACGACGGCTGCGGAATGAGCGAGGAGCAGGTCAATCAGGTTATCGACCCGTTCTTTACTACACGCACTACCCGCAAGGTAGGGCTCGGAGTTCCGCTCTTTAAGCTGTCCGCGGAACAGACAGGCGGAGCTTTCGACATTAAATCCAAAATCGGCGAAGGCACCACTACTACAGCGAAATACAAAAAAAGCCACGTAGATATGACTCCGCTCGGGGATATCAACTCCACGGTGGAAATACTTATAAGGTGCAATCCCGATATTGACTTTGTATTTACTCACAGCACCGATAACGGAAGCTTTACTCTCGACACGAGAGAATTAAGGGAGGTACTCGGGGATGTGAGTCTCGATACACCCGACGTTTTAGAATGGATAAAACAATATTTAGAAGAACAAACTCAAATTATAATCGGAGGTGTTTAGATAATGAAATCTTTAGCTGAATTACAGGCTATCAGAGAGAGAGCAAAGGCAAGTCTCGACCTGAGAAAAGAAAACCCCAACGCTTGCCGCGTACTTGTAGGTATGGCTACATGCGGAATTGCCGCGGGCGCAAGACCTGTACTTAACGCTTTTACTGAAGAAATCGCTAAAAGAGGATTAACTGACAGTGTTACAGTTACTCAGACAGGCTGCATCGGCATCTGCCAGTATGAGCCCGTTGTAGAAATCGAAATTCCAGGTGAGGAAAAAGTAACGTACATTAAGATGACTCCCGAAAAAGCGGTTAAGGTTGTTAACGACCATATTGTAAATAAAAACGTTATTACCGAATATACAATCGGTACAATGGGCAAATAAAGGAGGGCAATAATGTATCGTTCTAATGTGCTTGTTTGCGGCGGTACCGGATGTACCTCCTCAGACAGTTTAAAAATCGTAGATAAACTCAACGAGGAACTTAAGGCTAAAGGACTTGATAAAGAAGTAAACGTTATTACAACAGGATGCTTCGGACTTTGCGCTTTAGGTCCGATTATGGTAGTTTATCCCGAGGGCAGCTTCTACTCAATGGTAAAGGTAGAAGATATCCCCGAAATCGTTGAGGAACATCTCTTAAAAGGAAGAATCGTTACCCGTCTTCTCTATCAGGAGACAGTTGAAAACGATACCGTAAAATCACTTAACAAAACCGCTTTCTACGCTAAACAGAAGCGTGTTGCTTTAAGAAACTGCGGTGTTGTTGACCCTGAGAAGATTGATGATTATATCGCTCAGGACGGTTACGCGGCATTAGGTAAGGTTCTTACCGAAATGACCCCCGAAGACGTAATCCAGACTATGCTTGACTCGGGACTCAGAGGCCGCGGCGGCGCGGGCTTCCCCACAGGCTTAAAGTGGAAATTCGCTGCAGGCAACCAGGCGGATCAGAAATACGTTTGCTGTAACGCCGACGAAGGCGACCCCGGCGCGTTTATGGATCGTTCCGTACTTGAGGGTGACCCCCACGTACTTATCGAGGCTATGGCGATCGCTGCTTACGCTATCGGCGCTGACAAAGGCCGAGTATACGTAAGAGCCGAGTATCCTATCGCTGTTAAGCGTTTACAGATCGCTATCGACCAGGCTCGCGAGTATGGTCTTTTAGGCGAGGATATCTTCGGAACAGGATTTAACTTTGACTTGGAGCTTCGTCTCGGCGCGGGCGCGTTCGTTTGCGGTGAGGAAACAGCTCTTATGACCTCTATCGAGGGTAAGCGCGGCGAGCCCAGACCTCGTCCCCCGTTCCCCGCTGTTAAGGGTCTTTATCAGAAACCGACTATCTTAAACAACGTTGAAACATACGCTAATATCCCGCAGATTATCTTAAAGGGTGCCGACTGGTTCGCTTCAATGGGTACCGAAAAGAGCAAGGGTACTAAGGTATTCGCTCTCGGCGGTAAGATTGAGCATACGGGACTCGTTGAGGTACCTATGGGTACTACACTCCGCGAAATCGTAGAGGAAATCGGCGGCGGTATCCCGAACGGCAAAAAGTTTAAGGCCTCGATATTCCTATCGACTACGATAACCTCCTCGAAATCGGCTCAATGATGGGCTCCGGCGGACTTATCGTTATGGACGAAACAACCTGTATGGTTGATATCGCTAAATTCTTCCTCGAGTTCACCGTTGACGAAAGCTGCGGTAAATGTACTCCCTGCCGTATCGGCACAAAGAGACTTCTCGAAATGCTCGATAAAATCACAAAGGGTCAGGGTACCCTCGAGATGATCGACGAAATGGAAGAGCTTTGCTACTTCATTAAGGCTAACTCGCTTTGCGGACTCGGACAGACCGCTCCCAACCCCGTACTCTCAACTCTCCGTTATTTCAGAGATGAGTATATCGCTCACGTAGTTGACCATAAATGTCCCGCGGGCGTATGTAAGGATCTTCTCGAGTTCCATATTGATAAAGATAAATGTATCGGCTGCGGAATGTGCGCAAGAAAATGTCCTGTATCTACAATTCATCCTTCGGACTATATCGCACCAGGTAAAAAGAAACCCGCTTACCAGATCGACACAAGCAAGTGCGTTAAGTGCGGCGCTTGTATTGATAACTGTAAGTTCGGCGCAGTATCTAAAGGCTAAAGAAAGGAGATATTATAATGGAAATGCTTAACATTAAAATTAACGGCAAAGATTATTCCGTTGAAAAAAATACCACTATTCTTGAAGCCTGCCATCAGTTCGGAATCAAGGTTCCGACATTATGCTACCTTAAGGATATTAACGAAATCGGCGCGTGCCGTATGTGTCTTTGCGAGGTTAAAGGCGCAAGAGGTTTAGTAGCGGCTTGCGTATATCCTATTGAAAGAGAAGGAACTGAAATCTTTACTAACACTCCTCAAATCCGCAAGTACAGAAAGATGAACCTTGAGCATCTCCTTTCAAATCACGACAAGAAATGTCTCTCCTGCCCGAGAAACGATAACTGCGAGCTTCAGAAGCTCTGTCTTGAGTACGGCGTAGACGAAGAAAAATTCCAGGGCGAGGAAACTAAATATAAGGAAGATAAATCTACCTTACACCTCGTTCGCAATAATAACAAATGTATCCTTTGCCGTCGTTGCGTAGCGGCTTGTAAGAACCAGTACGTATCTGTTATCGGCGCTAACAACAGAGGTTTTGATACAGCTATTTCATGCGCTTTCGATCAGGATCTCGATCAGGTTTCCTGCGTAAGCTGCGGACAATGTACTGTAGTATGTCCGACAGGCGCTTTAGTTGAGCGCGACGATACAGCCAAAGTATTTGAGGCTATCGCCGACCCGACTAAGCACGTTGTTGTTCATACAGCTCCCTCAATCAGAGCTACTCTCGGCGAGTGCTTCGGTATGCCTATCGGCTCTAACGTAACCGGCAAAATGGCTACCGCTCTCCATATGCTCGGCTTCGATAAGGTATTTGATACCAACTTCGGCGCTGACCTTACAATTATGGAAGAAGGCACCGAGTTTATCCACCGCGTAAAAGAAGGCGGTACACTGCCGATGATCACCTCCTGCTCACCAGGATGGATCAAGTTCTGCGAGCATTATTATCCCGACCTTATCCCCCATCTCTCGACTTGTAAATCACCTCAGCAGATGCAGGGTGCTATGATTAAATCCTACTATGCTGAGAAAGCGGGAATCGACCCGAAGGATATCGTAGTTGTATCCGTAATGCCCTGCGTTGCTAAGAAATTTGAGATTAAGCGTGACAATCAGGGCCGCGACGGTATGCAGGATAACGATATTTCAATCTCGACAAGAGAGCTTGCTAAGATGATTAAGACTGCAGGTATCCAGTTCACCGAGCTTGAAGACGGCGAATTCGATCCCATTATGGCTATCGGTTCAGGCGCTGGTACTATCTTCGGAGCTTCGGGCGGTGTTATGGAAGCTGCTCTCCGTACTGTTGCGGACATCCTCACAGGCGAGGATTTAGCTGAGTTCGAGTATAAAGAAGTACGCGGTATGGACGATGTTAAGGAAGCTACTTATAACGTAGCGGGCATCGACGTAAACGTTGCCGTTACCTCCGGACTTAAGAACGCCGCTAAACTTCTCGACGAAATCCGCGCCGGTAAGTCTAAATATCACTTTATCGAGGTTATGTGCTGTCCAGGCGGTTGTATTAACGGCGGCGGTCAGCCGATCCAGCCCGGTCACGTAAGAAACTTTGTTGATCTTCGCGAAAAGAGAGCAGAAGCTCTCTACGACGACGACCGTCATCTCCCGTTCAGAAAGTCTCACGATAACCCTGAAATCAAGGCTATCTACGACGAGTATCTCGGCGAGCCGGGTTCTCATAAGGCACACGAACTCTTACATACTTCATACGTTAAACGTAAGAAATATTAAGGTTTAGAAGTTCATATAAAAAGCGTACGCAAATTTTGCGTACGCTTTTTAACGTTATAATTGCTTTTTACTGTTCTGAAAAGCTGTCCTTATCTACTCCGCAGAGAGGACATTCAAAATCATCAGGTAAATCCGCAAATTTTGTACCGGGGGCAATTCCGTACTCGGGAGCGCCTGCTTCCTCGTCGTATTCCCAACCGCATACATCGCATACGTATACCATAAAACTTTCTCCTTTCATTTATTAATTATGCCTCGGCAACAACTTCAACTTCAACAAGCACATTCTTAGGCAGCGTCTTTACCGCTACAATACTTACCATATATTTCGTTAAAAGAACTAAAATCATTAATATCGGCCAAAAAGCAAACTGTTTTTACAGCCTTATCAAGAGACGAACCAGCCGCTTCAAGCACATTCTTTAGATTAGTGCAAACCTGCTCTGTCTGAGCCTCGATAGTTTCCGCCTCTACATTGCCCGTAGCGGGATTTATCGCAATCTGACCCGAAGTGAATACGAGTCCGTTAACCTTTACCGCCTGGCTGTAGGGTCCTATAGCGTCAGGCGCGTTTTTTGTATATACTTTTTCCATTTTTTTATTTCTCCTCATCT
>CAJOHT010000039.1:11784-13157 GCA_905234305.1 uncultured Ruminococcus sp.
TGCTATGAAATTTTGGATACATTAGATACGTTCTGCTGTAGACTTATTACCTATTACTTATTACCTATTACCTAATATTATACAAGACGGAATCCCGCTTGTTTAAGAGATTTTGATATTTCATTCACGTGTTCAAAATTACGGGTTTCGAGTACGATTCTGAGAATACAGTCGGTAATCTCGCCCTCACTAGCTCTTTCGTGATGAATGCTGATAACGTTTCCGCCGTGTTCGGCTATAATTTTCGAAACACCGAGTAACTGACCAGGTTTATCGTCAAGCTGAATACAAAGCGTCTGCTGGCGTCCCGAGGTAATAAGACCGCGCTTAATAACCCTGTTAAGAATAGTAACGTCGATATTACCGCCCGAAACTACGCATACAACCTTCTTTCCCTTTACGGGAACCTTTCCGAACATTACAGCTGCCAACGGAGCGGCTCCCGCGCCCTCGGCTACCATTTTCTGCTTTTCGATAAGCGTAAGGATAGCGGTTGAAATCTCATCGTCGGAAACTGTTACAACGTCGTCTACGTACTGCTGAACATATTTATATGTAAGCTGACCTGGTTCCTTGACCTGAATACCGTCGGCTATCGTACTGGCTTTATCAAGCGTAACGATCTCGCCTTTCTTAAGCGAGGTATACATAGAAGCGGCTCCCTCAGCCTGAACGCCGTAAACCTTTACGTTAGGATTAAGGTGCTTTATAGCGCAGGCAACGCCCGAGATAAGTCCGCCTCCGCCGCCGCCGATTGCGCAGATTACCGCATCGACATCATTCATCTCATTCATAATCTCGAGTCCGATAGTACCCTGACCCGCGATTACGTTTTCATCATCAAACGGATGGATAAAGGTATAATTATGCTCGTCACGGAGTCTGCACGCCTCGTTATAAGCGTCGTCATACACTCCCTGAACCATACAAACCTCGGCTCCGAAGCCCTTTGTCGCCTCAACCTTGGAGATAGGAGCGCCGTCCATGATGATGGCGGTACCGGACGCAGTACCTCCACGCAGAGACATCGTCTTAACACCGATGAGGTCTGGCTTGAAAGCATCTGAAGTAATGTCAGCGCCAGGAAGCAGAACCATGACATCTGCAAGAGAATTTGCCTGGATGTGCTCGATAGCGGTCCTGTTCAGCAGGGTAGTAACATATTCAACGGATTCTTCCAAATATGTGATTTCTCTCACCGAGGGCGGCAGCCTTTCGAAGAATGGAAAGATCGACCGCGCTTCCACGGGCTTTATCGTTCCGACTATGCCGGTAGACGGGATGACTTCAGGCAGTATCTCTTTGGGAAGATCCATGGCAGCTATCAGCTCATCCGAGTAATCCCATGCCTTTAAGTCCCATACGCCGCATCC
>CAJOHT010000040.1:0-12204 GCA_905234305.1 uncultured Ruminococcus sp.
GGACGACGCTATCAGCGTTACCGTAATCGCTACAGGCTTTAATGCTGACGGCAAGGCTATGACGGCTGCTGCTTCTCCCGACGACGATATCCTTATCGGCGAGGACGATCCTAAGGATAAGGACAGCACCGACGATGACGACGATACCTTCTACGATATTATGTCTATCTTTAATAAGTAATTAATACGTATTTGAACGGCTTCCGAAAGGGAGCCGTTTTCTTATGCAATTTGCATAAATATTTTGCTTTATATTTGGCGAGTATTTTTGAAAGAAGTGTGGTAAAATAAAAGTGCCAACAAATTTTCAATTTAATAAAGTGTAGTTATACTCTTTTTGAGGGGGTAGTGTTTTTTTACATAAAAACACTATGCTCATATCATGCTATCCCTTTTTTGAGTTGATTGCACTTGGTATTGGAAATTTGTTTGGCGACGATTCGGAGCGTGTGTTTTTTGGCGTACAGCTTTCGGGTTGTACGCTTTTTTATTTTTTGAGTTTTTGAAAAGAGGGGAATATAAATGGTTTTAAAAAATGCGTCCCAAAAGGTACTATCGGTTTTGATTGCTTTAGTTTTGGCGGTTTCCGCGTTTATAGCGGTAGATGCTCCGCCGACTATTGAGGCGGTATCCAAGCGTACAAAAGCGATAAGAGCCTATAAAAAGTATTTAAAAAATAATGAGGACAACTATTATGAGTTCGGATTAGTGTATTTAGATAATAACGATATCCCCGAGCTTTTGACTAAAGAGGGCTCGGTCGTATCTATATGCACATATTACCGCGGAAAAGTAAAGGAAACATACTACGCGGTAAACCTGAATAAGGGCGACAGTAAGTTTACTTATTATAAGAAATCGGGAATATATAAAGTGCTGGGATATCATTACGAAACATGGTACGAGAGTTACAATAAACTTTCAAAAGGTAAGGTGAAAACAAAAGTATTTGCTACAGGTACCTTTGACTCAACTTCCGCAAAGTATTATAAAGGCGAAATAAACGGAAAGAAAACACAGATTTCCAAATCAAAATTTAAATTCTTAGTTAAAAAGTATAAAAAGGGGAAAAAAGCATCCTACGCTAAATATTATTCCAATACGGAATCGGGCAGAAAAAAACACTGTAAATAACATGACTTTAAGAGGAGTTTGACAATGAAAAAGATTACATCAGTTATATTAACGGTTGCGTTACTGTTAACAGTCGGAATAGGTACTCATACAGTATCGAACGCCGCTTCAATCAAAAAGTATAAGGGCGTTGTTTCTAAAGCCTTAAGCTCACATAAAAAATATCAGTCGTATAACGATTATTATGAATTGTTTAAAGGGAATAGCTTTTTGTATGATTTTGATAATAACGGAATTAAAGAATTAGTTATGCTGTACGGCGGATCAAAGAATAACTCCCCTTCCTATTTCTTAAGCGTATATACGATAAAAAAAGGAAAGGCTAAGGCAATAATAAAGAATAGATGTATTCAGCAGGACGCGGGTACACCGAAACAGTGTGTCGGTGTAGCGAAGAAAAAAGGGAAAACGTATTTGTTCCTTGGGAAAGGCAATTCACTGGGAATGGGCAATTACTTTAATCTGACCTTCTATAAAATAAAAGGCTCGGGTATTTCAAAAAAATACACGGGAAGCGGAAAATATACTTTCAGATTTACTAACAGCAATAAAACAAAAGTAACAACTAAAACTAAAATAAATGGCAAAAAAGTCAAAAACTCAAAATTCAACAAGTGGCAAAAATCCTTTAGTTTTAAATATGTAAAAAAGACAAAGGTAACATTTATGGAAAAGGCTAAGCGTTATGAATACGTTCCTGCTTCAAGCTGTATGTCGATAAAATCCCTTTATAATAAAGTTTCGTAACCTTATTGTATCGTAAAGTATTAAAACCGAAAGGAGAAAGAAAAATGAAAAAGACAAAAAAGATAGTCAGTATTGTTTTAGCGGTATTGATGGTTGCAAGTATGGTGGTTGCTTTGCCAGTAATCACGAGTGCTTATTCAGTACCATCAGAATCTCAATTTAGCTCTAAATTAGACCAATTACGTATAAAATACCCAAATGGTGGTACTTGGTCAGGAACTTATTACGAAAATGGTACAGGAAAAGCATGGACGTGCTTTGGATATGCGGCTCAAATGATGTATGAAGTTTTTGGCGCTCAGTTCTATAATGATGGTTTTTATAACAAAAAAGACTATTCCATGGGAACACTATATGCAGGAGATTTCGTTAGATTGGATGCGGGATATGGACCTGATACACATAGTATTTTTATCACAAAGGTTACTAATGACAGATTCTACTTTACTGATGGCAATTTTGATAATAAAAACGGAATAAGATGGGATGCATCATATTCCAAAACTGATATGGCAAAAAGATTTACATATAAGGTTCATATTCCTGGAAATACACTTACAGGAAATGGTCACACCCATAACTATAGTACATTATCAGGCTATGAATCCGCTCATCCGCATTACGCGATTTATAAGTGCAGCTGCGGTGCAACACAGGTGAATAAGAGCAAAACGAAGTATAATAAGGATTGTGCTTCCTGCCGTTCGTCCTTAGGAGCGAAGCAGACTATTTCCGACGGTGATTATTTAATAGCTTCAGCTTTGGATCTCGGCAGCTGCATTAACGTAGCGGGCGGAAACAGCAAGGAAAGCGGAATGAATGTCCATCTTTGGCATAATACGGGAAGCGCCAATATAGGCGCGCTCGTTACAGTTAAACACTTAGGAAGCGGAGTTTACTCGCTGATTTTCAGAAACAGCGGAATGGCGATGGACGTTCAAGGCGGCGGAACAGAAAGCGGTACGAACGTACAGCAGTATACGCCTAACCAGTCTATGGCTCAGGAATGGGTTATAAAAGAAGCGGGCGACGATTACTACTTTTACATTATCTCGAGGGTTAACGGACTATGTCTTGACGCAAATGGAGGAAGCTCGGCGGACGGAACAAATATCCAGGTGTATACGGGGAACGGATCCAAAGCGCAAAAATGGAGATTTTTCCGTACAGGATATTTTACGGGTAAGAGCGTCGAGGAAGGAAGATACCGTATAACCTCTAAGTTGGACGATAATCTTAGCCTAGATATCGCTGATAAATCTGGCGCGAATATGGCAAGTGTTCAGGTGTATAACAGAACACGTGAAAACAGAGATACTTTCGATTTGGAGTATCTGGGAGACGGCCTTTATACCATAACATACGCGGGGAAAAACAGACGTCTGGACGTAACAAATAATATTCCATATAACAAGGCTGCCGTTCAGATATATGACGCAAATACAAGTAACGCGCAAAAATGGGTATTACAGCCGACAGGAGACGGGTATTACAATATTGTTTCTAATTCAAGCGGACTATATCTTGATATATCGGGCGGAGGTAAAGCCGACGGTACAAAAGTGCAAATGTATTTAGGTAACGGTACAGATGCGCAGAAATGGAAGCTCGAAAAAGTCGAAAAATTAAATTTTTCATATATTGTATGTGATGATGGCACAGCTCAATTAGGTAACTATCTAGGAAGTGACACCGATGTTATAATTCCAAGCAAAATTGACGGATATGATATTTCAACTATAGTTTATGCATTTGTAAAAAAATATGACTTAAAACATGTAACAATACCTAATACTATAAAAGAAATAGGTCCGTATGCATTCATATATTGTTCTAGTCTAAATAATGTTGAAATACCTAACAGCATTACAGAATTAGGATATGGAGCCTTTGCTTATTGTCGAAGTTTAACTGATATTGTAATACCTGATAGCGTTAGCAATATTGGAACGGGCGTTTTTTACGAGTGTGTAAGTTTAAAAAATGTTACGATAGGTAGCGGAGTAAAAAGTATAAAAGACTCAGCGTTTTATAATTGTGAAAATCTAAAAAGTGTAGTAATTCCAAATAATGTTGAAGAAATAGGTAAGGAAGCATTTGGATATACGGAGAATAACGGTAAAGTAGAAGGATTTACGATAAAGGGCTATAAGAATTCCGCGGCTGAAAAATACGCAGAGGAAAACGGGTTTAAATTTATAGATTTGGAGAACGAAGAACCTTCTGAAAACCCGACCGAAGCTGTTACCGAGCCTGTTACTGAACCGACAACCGAAAAGCCGACCGAGCCTGAGCCCGAACCTGATGAGCCTACGATAAAAGCTCAAAGCGTTGCGGGAAAAGCTGGAAAAACAGTTGAAGTTCCTGTTGTAATCTCGAAAAACCCCGGAATTACCGCTTTAACTCTTAATGTTTCGTATGATACTTCGGCGTTAAAGCTGACAGGCGTAAAGGACGGAGAGATTTTAGGCGAAAATATACATAAGCCCGAATATACGTCGCCTTATACTTTATCGTGGGCGAACGATAACGCTAAAGAGAACTTTACAAGTAACGGAACATTAGCGACACTGACCTTTGAAATCAAAGATACAGCTAAAGCGGGTAAATATCCGATTACGTTATCATATGACTTCGATAATTACGGCGCGTATAATAAAGACGCTCAAAAAGTTAAGCTGACAATAAAAAACGGCGCGATAGAAGTAACCGATTTTGTTTACGGCGATGTTAACGGCGACGATTTAGACAGATTGTACTTAACACGTCACCTCGCGAATTGGGCGGATTATAAAACTATTGATGAAAACGCTGCTGACGTTGACGGTAACGGTACAGTAAATAATCTCGACCGCTTGATTCTGACAAGACATCTCGCGAATTGGTCGGACTATAAAGAACTGCCTTATAAGAATTAAAGGAGATTTTTAGCTCAGCTTCCCGTAAAGCGGCAATGGACTACAACTTAATTTCTGTTTACACCTTATTCGCCCACGGTAAGGTTGTAAAAAACAAAAATTTGTGGGCGGAAAGGCTTTGGAAATTAATATGAAATCCAAAATTTTTAAATCAATATCTATTATTTTATCATTGGTTTTACTTTGTTCGGTATTTGTTCCGTATACTGTTTTTGCGGCTGAGGACGCGAAGATCATTGTTTCCACAGAAACTGCTAAAGCGGGAGAAACGGTTGATATAACTGTTTCATTAAACAATAACCCTGGTATAGTTTCGGCTACAATGAATGTTAAATATGATGACAGCGCTCTTACTCTTACTAAGGTGACAGACGCTGGAGTTTTAGGCGCGCAATCGCATAAACCCGAGTATACCTCCCCGTATACTTTGGCATGGGCTAATGATACGGCAACCAGTAACTATACTGTTAACGGAACGATTGTAACTTTAACTTTTAAAGTAAGCGATAATGCTCAGGGCGGTAAGTTGTACCCTGTAGAATTAAGTTATAATTATAATAATTACGATATTTATGATAAAGATGTACAGCTTATTAAGTTTGATGTAGAAAACGGCGGAGTTAATGTTGAGAAATCTTCTTCAAATCCTGTTCAGCCGACAGAAGCTAATCCGTCCGGAACAACTATCACTCCTGGTTTCTATCTTGTAGGCTCCGAGGCAGTTTGCGGTGTTGAATGGGGCTGGGAGAAAGCATGGGAGAATGGTACTCCTATGTCTAAGGCTTCCGATGGAACTTACTTTAAGGTGTATAATAATATCAAATCCTCTAAGGGAAATACAGTTGACGGAATCAATGATGTGTATGCTTTCAAGGTTGTTTATGTGGACGCAAGCGGAAAAATAACTTGGCATCCTGGCGGAATGGGTAACAACACTTTAGTAGTAGTTCTTGAGGATAATTCTACTGTCCTTTTCCAGTTTAAACTTTTGGCAGCTTCTCCCACTACCGAAGGCGCTTCTCCCGAGGCAGTAATCGCGTCAGTATACGGACCTAACGAAACTAAGCCCGATATTAGTAATCCGAATTATCCCGAAAAGAATACTGTAGTTGATAATCCTACAACTCCCGCTAATCAGACTCCTACTCAGGCGCCCACACAGCCTCAAATTACGGATACTACGGATACATATGTAGCGTACACGACTTCTTCTAATTCGGTTCATTTTAATGCTACTGGTAAAAAAGTAAAGGCTAAAGCTCTTAAGAAAAAGACGATGAAAGTTGCTTCCATTAAGATTATAAATCCTAGGGGTAAGGTAACTATAGCTAAGGTTAAAAATGGTACAACCTCTAAGATTTATAAGAAATTAATAGTAACAAAAACATCTGTAAAGCTAAAAAGAGGTACATATAAGAAGGGTACGTACAAGGTTAAAATTAAAGTTACCGCCGCAGGTACGACTATAGGTAAAACTAAATATCTGAAAGGTTCTTATACCAAGACGGTTAAGTTTAAAATTAAATAATTAAAATAATAAAACGTCAGTATTTTCGGATCGATCCGTTAATACTGACGTTTTGCATATTACGCTTCCATCTGTTTGCCTAAAAATTCCGCGGCGCTCTGAGCGAGTTTTAACTCGGTTTCCGAGGGGTAGCGGTTTTTGTCGCTCCTGAGCATAACGACTGCTCCCGCGATATCGCCTGCCGCGATAATCGGATAAATAACCGCCGCACGGTGTTCCAAGCCTTCAACAGGCTGGACCTCGGATACGCTGTTGGCGGTGGATTGGTAGCTTTTTCTGTTTTCCATATAGTTTTCGAGAACACTTGTGATTCTGCGCTCTAGGAATTCTCTTTTTGAAACCCCTGCCGCCGCGATAACATGGTCGCGGTCGCAGATAATAGTCGGCAGGCTGCTGATTCGCGACAGTACATCGGCGTATTGTGATGCGAATGTCGACATTTCGCCGACGGGCGAGTATTTTTTGAAAATTACCTCTCCGTCTGTAGCAGTGTATATCTCAAGAGGATCTCCCTCGCGGATTCGTAAAGTTCTGCGGATTTCCTTGGGTATAACGACTCTCCCAAGGTCGTCAATCCGCCTTACAATTCCTGTTGCTTTCATATATCTAAATCTCCCTTAATTGTTAATTTCTTGCCTAATTATTGTACGCAGACATAGGCTGAAAATACAATTTGTTGAATGGAAGATTTTGTTTATATCTGAACTTGCATTATTTATAGTTAATCGATTATTTCCGAAGGATAACGGTTCAACCTAAAGTTTAGGTGCGGTTAAGGTTGATTTATTTACGGTTGCGTGCTAAAATTAGTTATATTTATTATACGGAGGCTTTAGAAGGCTATGAAAAAAGCGACTGCGTTTTTGACGGCGTTCTTTTTATTTGTAACTGTTTTTTCAATTGATATCGCGTCGGTATTGGCTTCAAACAATATGGAAAGACGCGAGGATATTGTAATTCTTTATACTAACGATGTACATTGCGGAGTGAATGACGCAATCGGTTATGACGGCTTGGCGCTCTATAAAAAGGAAATGGAGAGCCTTCACGACAACGTGTTGCTGGTGGATGCGGGCGACACGATCCAGGGCGACGTTATAGGTTCGGTATCCCGCGGAGAAGATATTATAACGCTTATGAACGAGCTTGATTATGATGTCGCGACTATCGGGAATCACGAGTTTGACTACGGAATAGACCGTTTAAAAGAACTTTCAAAAAAGCTGGATTGCGGATATGTATGCTGTAATTATTTTGACGAATACGAAAGTCTTGTTTACGAGCGTTATCGTATGTATAAAGCCGGCGATAAGAGAATCGCTTTTGTCGGCGCAGTAACGCCGAGAACCTTTACAACATCTACTCCCGCGTTTTTTAAAAACAGCAAAGGAGAGTATATCTACAGCTTTGCTCAGAACGACAAAGAATTATATGATGTTATCCAGCAAAACGCGGACTTGGCGCGAAAAAACGGCGCGGATATTGTTGTTCTGCTCGGACATCTCGGCGAAGTGGGTATAGGCTATAAAAAATGGACAGCTCAGGAGGTTGTAAAGCATACCGATAATATCGATGTCGTTATTGACGGACATTCGCATTCCGTAACGGAGAATTTGATTGAAAAAAACGCGGAAGGCAAGGATGTTATTATAACTCAGACAGGAACCAAGTTAAAGAATATCGGAAAGATGACGATTTCTGAGGATAACAAAATTAAAACCGAGTTGATTTCCGAGGTTCCCGCTCCGAGCAAAGATATGAAGATTTCAGAAGATGAATGGCTTTCGATAAATGAAAGAGGCGGCAGGAATGTTGATAAAGATATGTACGAAAAAATCAACGCCGCTAAGAAAAAGATTTCAGATAAGCTAAGCACGTTCGTAGGCAGTACCGATTTTGATTTAACCGTATCAAACCCCGAAACGGGAGAAATAGTTATCAGAAATTCCGAGACGAACAGCGGAGATTTCTTTACGGATTGTTTAAGGGAAATCAGCGGCGCTGATATAGGTTTACTTAACAGCGACGCGATACGTTCGTCGATACCGAGCGGCGACATTACCGTTGAAAACATTTTTAAGGTTTTTTCGTATATAAATTATCCGTCGACGGCAAAGGTTACGGGACAACAGATACTTGACTATCTTGAATTTGGCGCAAAATCATATCCAGGTGAAGACGGCTCTTTCGCTCAGGTATCGGGACTGAGCTATGAGATCGCTCCTGATATTATGAGTTCCGTAGTTTTGGATGAGTACGGCGAATTCGTAGGTGTTAACGGCGATCGACGCGTGAGAAATGTCCGTTTATCTGACGGCTCAGCTATAGATCCCGAAGGGGTATATAAGCTAGCGTCTAACGAATACATTTTAAAAAACGGCGGAGACGCGGGCATTTTCTCCGCTAATTGCGAAGAACTTTCGGTAGCTAAGGAAAACGTCTATGTTTCTTTCGCAAACTATATCCGCAATAAATTAGGCGGAGTTATACCAGAAAAGTACAGGAACCCTTACGGACAGGGACGTATTACAATTTACAGTGAAAGCCTTATACCGCCAAAAACCGATATAAGCGAATGGACGGTTAACGGAATAGAGGATAAGACGTATACGGGAGAGGAGATTACCCAGGAGATATCGGTCGAAAATGAAGATGAAAAAGCCGATGTAGAAATCAGCTATAGCAATAATAAAATGGTCGGTACAGCTGAGGTAATAATTACAGGTACAGGCGATTACAATGGACAGATTATAAAAACCTTTAAAATTAAGAAGGCGGAAAATCCGTTGAATGTTACGGCAAAATCCAAGACCGTTTCGATGAATGTTCTTAAAAAAGGAAACCTTACCTTAAAGAAAGCCTTTACGGTAAAAAACGCCAAGGGTTCGGTAAAATACAAAAAGCTCGGCGGTTCCAAAAAACTAACAATCGATGAGAACGGAACGATTACCGTTAAAAAAGGCAGTTACAGGAAGAACACTTTGTTGAAGATAAAAGTAAGAATATCCGCAAAAGGAACAAAGAATTTTAAGTCGGGATATAAAACCGAAATTGCTAAAATAATAGTCCGCTGAGAACTATGCCGAAAAACAGATATGTGAGTATTAGCGGTTGAAATCGATTTTTGTTAAACTATGTGAATAAATCTTTAATTCATTTACAAATTCCGTTTTATATGTTATTATTCTTAATGTGAGAATGAAACGGGAGTTAAATATGAGAAAATTGTCGGAAATAATAATATCTGTTACGCTGAGCGCGGTTATTGCGTGTTCGGCGTTTTTCGGCGTTAATGCCGAGAACGGCGCTCTTAAGAATACTCCTGATAAAAAGGATTATAAAGTTGTAACGGCAAAGGATATTGCGGAAGAATCTTTTTCAACAGCAGTACAGAAGGTGTTAGATACCGCTAAAAAGGAAGCGGATAAGAATAATCCTCTGCGAGTTAAAGTAGAAGCGGGGGAGTACAGGCTGACGCAATCGCTTCGCGTTTACGGGAATACTACGCTGAGTCTTTACGGAGTTACCCTGAAAAAGGCGAGCGGAGCTTCTATCAATATGCTCAGAACTGGAGACGAGGATTCTCCCGCAAAAGGAGTAACAGGCTATTACTACGAAAATATCGCCGTTGAAGGCGGTGTTTTCGACGCGGAGTATACGGGCAAGACTATGATAAAAGCCGCTCACGCGAAGAATTTAAGTATGACCGACGTTACTTTTAAAAATCTGAAAAACTACCATATTATGGAGGTAGCCGGAATAGACGGTTTTACGCTTAGAAACTGCGCTTTTAAAAACCAGATCATCAATAAAGCTACGAGTAACGAAATCTGTTACGAGGCGGTTCAGCTTGATGTGCTTAAGAAAGGGCATATCGTAAACTGCCGAAGCGAGGATCTGCCGATGCGCGATGTTCTTGTTGAGGGCTGTGAATTTGAGAACTGTCCTCGCGGGATAGGCTCCCATACCGCTATTCTTAACAACCCGTTTAACAAAATAATAATCAGAAACAATACCTTTAAAAATATGAGCAGTGCCGCTGTCCAGACTATGGGCTGGACTAATTGTACGATAAGCGGTAATCTTATAGAAAAATCGTCGAGAGCTATTGCTGTTTATTCTACAGGCTCAGAAGGCAGCGGTACATTTCTTCCTTCCGTAATCGCGAATGAGGGCGGTACCGAAGTTCACGCGAGCGACGAATACAACGCTCCCGAAGATTCAAAAACGGTAATAGAGAACAATATTATAAAGGATTGCGGAACTGTTAAGGACGAACTGGGCAATTACGCTTTTTCGGCAATATCGTTTATCGGACGTAATCTGACTAAGCATTACGCTAAAACTAAAAACAGCAGCGGAGGACTTCCCGTCGGCGATTACTTTGTTAACGGAGTTACCGTGCGGAATAATTATATAGATGTTAAGGGGACAGGATGCAGGCTTGATGACGTACGTAACGCCGAAATAAGCTCAAACGTATTTTACTGCGGAGATAACCTTTTCCGTTCGACAACAGCTTATTACGGAATTATCGCGAGGTACGATACGACCTTTTCTAAAATCAATAACAATTACATAAAGAACGCCGAGGTTAACGCTATACGCTTAACAAAGAACTGTTCGGCGGACAGCGTATCTTTTAATACTATCGATACCGTATCGACGTACGGAATTGTACTGTATCAGGCTAGTGTTAATACTATTTGCGATAATGTTATCTCCAATTGCAGTAGCCGAGGAATAGGTTTAATGTCGAACTCAAGCGTACAAAATCCCGTTGAGCGCAATAAGGTTTTCTCAACGCCTATCGGTATACATCTCGCTAAGGATGTGGACACGTTTTTGAACTGCAATACGCTCGAATGTATGACTCCCGCCGAGTACACAAAGGGGCTTTATAAAAACTACGGTAATAATTATTTTTCCTTATCTCCCGTAAGCGGGATTTATACTGACGTAAGCGCTGTTGAGCTGCCCGAGGGAGCGAGCTATAAGCTCCGATTTTCAACCGCTCCTATTAACGCGCAAGCTGATTTAAGCTGCGTTTCTTCTGATGATAGGATTGCTTCAGTTACCGACAGCGGTTATATAACCGCTTTGAGCGAGGGCGAGGCTGAAATAACGATTACGAGCGCCAGCGGAAAAACCGCGGTTGTAAATGTTACCGTTAAAGGCATAAACTCTGAAATAAAAGCTGCGGATTCGGACGAGAGCTGCTTAATAAGCTCGATTTATAATACCGAGGACGGAGTAAGCGTTAATTGGAATGGGGTTAAGGGAGCTTTTAAATACCTTCTGCTCAGAAAAGACGGTAACGGTTGGACTGAGCTTGCCGAGCTATCGTCGCCGACGTATTATGATGAAAACGTAAGCTCGGGAACGGCTTATACCTATACTGTTAAGGCTTTGGCGATTGACGGCAGTGTTATCGGCGATTTTGACCGTGAAGGAAGTACGATTACCTATGTATCCGCTCCGTCGGTTAGGCTGACTAACTCCGCGGGATATATATCGGTCAACTGGGATAAGGTGAAAGGCGCGTCTTTATACAGGGTGTATTATAAAACAGAGAGTTCAAAATGGAAACTGCTCGAAACTACCGACGTTAACTCCGTTAAGTATTCTTCCGTTAAGTCGGGTATGATATACTCGTTTATTGTTGTTGCTACGGACAGCGAGCTTAACCCGCTTCATTTTTTCAGCGATGAAGAATGCACTATAAAATACCTGCCTAAGACCTCGCTGAAGGCTTCTGTTTCGGGTAAGATGATTACGCTTTCGTGGGAAAGAATAAGCGGTGCGGATAAGTATCTTTTAAAAGCTCTTAAACTCGACGATAAAAACGGCAAATGGAAAACTGTAGCGTCAACGGTA
>CAJOHT010000040.1:12304-19072 GCA_905234305.1 uncultured Ruminococcus sp.
ACCGTTACGGTAAAAATAAAAAAGCCTAAGGTTAAAGCGAAGGCTAAGGTGAAATCAAAAGCTAAAGTTAATAAGCAGGTTAATAAAAATAAAAGGTAAAATATCGGGATGGTTCAAAATTTTTGAGCCATCCCTTTTATGTATCTTTATTAAATTTTTATATCGAAAACCTTTTTTGCGTTTTTATACATCAGCTTTTCATAATCCTCGGGAGAAATACGGGTTTTAAGCTCGTTAAAATACTGTTGGTAAAGCGAGCGGTCGCCTGTTCTGTTATAAAGGAAGGTGTCACGCCCGTCAATCGTGTTGTCTGAGCCGAAAAGCATCTTATCTCCGCCGTATTTTTTTATTGCGGTCTCGGTAGTTGATATCGGAACCCACGTTGTATCGCCGTAGAGGTTATCCAGTTTGCCGAGCAGTTCGAGAGCTTCGCTGTTATCGCTTCCGAGGTCCATATGTACCATAACGAATTTTATATTCGGATGAGTTTTAGCGGCGTTGTAAAGGTGGATTGAACGCGCTTCTTCACATCCTCCCGTATGAGATACTACAGGCAGGTTGTCTTTTTCGGCGATTTTATAAACAGGCTCCAGCTTTTCGTCGTCGGGTGCGACTCTCGAATGAAAAGGATCGCCCTCTTTGAGCGTGGTAAACTCATCGTCGGGAAGCTCCTGGCGTATTTTAAGCCAGATAAGAATCCCAAGTCTGTCGCTGTGTTCTCTGACGAATTTAACGGTCTTTTTTAAAACCTTGTTTTGCTTTTTCTGTAAAAACTTAGGTATAGGTCTGCCCTTATGGTCATTTTCTGCGCATTCAATATTGCTTATAAGCGAAAAATCAATACTATACTTGTCTATTGAATAAAGCAAATCCTTTTCTTTAAGATTAAAACCTATCATATGCCCTATATGAGCGTGGGTATCGATAATCATAATTACACCTCTTTAAAAGTATTATACAATTAACGCGGGCGTTTTTCAACAGTATGTTTGTTGACAGCAATAATTATAAACGATATAATTATTTCAGAATTCTTACTTGATAGGGAGGCGGTAATATGGCTAAAAAACCTGTGCTGACTGAATATAGTATTACTGCCGATAACCTTAACTCTCCGCTTTGTATAGCGCTTATTACGGATTTGCACGAAAGACCTTGTGAGGATATGCTTGAGCTGCTTAAAGAAGCCGCTCCCGATATTATCGCGATAGCGGGCGATACTCTTGAGCGCTACGATATTGAGAACGTGAGTGATGCCGAGGGAAAAAAGCCGAGTTTTTTTAAACGACTTTTGCTGAGAACGGCGTATTATATTAACCGCTTTTTTATGCTGCTCAATAGAAAAAACAAGCCGTCTGACGAAAAAACTTACGATTTTTTACGAGGTATAAGTAAAATCGCTCCCGTGTTTATGAGCTTAGGCAATCACGAGGAGAAATTGTTGGAAGAAGATATAAGTCTTATTAACGAGCTGGGAATAACCCTGCTCAATAACGCTGACGCAACTTTTATCTATAAATGCAATACGCTTGTTATCGGCGGGTTGTCATCTTTTTATGACGAGGAATGGCTTAGGTGCTTTGAAAAGAAGGACGGATATAAAATCCTTTTAAGCCATCATCCGATATATTACGATACGCTGATTAAGGAAAAGAAAATCGATTTAGTGCTTTCGGGGCATAATCACGGCGGACAGATAAGGGTATCGGGTAAGGGATTGTTTTCCTCGGGCGAGGGAATCCCTCCGAAATACGATAAAGGCGTTTTCGGAAACAGGCTAGTAGTAAGCGCGGGCTGCGCCAATACCGTTATAATACCGAGGATTAATAATCCCCGTGAAATATTAAAAATCAAAATCAATGAAAAGTAATCGGGTAGGATGTTTATTCTTCCCGATTTATTTTTAAAAAACACTTGACAAATTAAAAAAGTATGGTATTATAATATAAAACCTATAAAACCTATTGAAACTATAGGTTAAATAAGAAAGGCTGATTTTATGTATTATTTAATTCCCCGATGTTGCGGAACAACTCGAATGTAGCATTCTAACCCTCTGTATACTAAAAAAAGATTTTATTACAACTAAGGAGAATAACAATGAGTACATTAAAAGATAGAAATTTACACTTTGAAACAAAACAACTTCATATAGGTCAGGAAAATCCAGACCCCGTTACCGATGCGAGAGCTGTTCCGATTTACGCGACTACATCCTACGTATTCCATAACAGCCAGCACGCCGCGGACCGCTTCGGATTAAGAGACGCGGGCAATATTTACGGAAGGCTTACTAACCCGACTCAGGGCGTTTTCGAGGAAAGAATCGCCGCGTTAGAGGGCGGTTCGGCAGCTTTGGCGGTAGCATCGGGAGCAGCGGCTATTACCTATACTATTCAGGCGCTCGCAACTGCGGGGGACACTATTGTAGCTGCCGAGACTATTTACGGAGGTTCGTATAATCTTTTAGAGCATACGCTTCCTAATTACGGAATTACTACGACATTCGTTGATCCCGACGAGGAGGGCGCGTTTGAGAACGCCGTTAACGAAAAAACCAAGGCGATTTATATAGAAAGCCTCGGTAATCCGAATTCCAATATTATCGATATCGAGAAGGTTGCGCAGATAGCTCATAAGAACAATATCCCGCTGGTAGTGGACAGTACCTTCGCTACTCCGTATCTTTTAAGACCGTTCGAGTTCGGAGCCGATATCGTAGTCCATTCCGCTACAAAATTTATCGGCGGTCACGGTACGGCTATAGGCGGCGTAATTATCGAGAGCGGTAAATTCGACTGGGAAAAGAGCGGAAAATTCCCACAGATTTCCGAGCCTAACCCTTCGTATCACGGCGCGGTATTTACTCAGGCGGCTCCGGGAGCCTCATTTGTTACGTATATAAGAGCGGTGCTTTTAAGAGATACAGGCTCTACCTTATCGCCCTTCCACGCGTTTATCTTCCTGCAGGGACTTGAAACCTTGTCGCTTCGTGTTGAGCGTCATATTGAGAATACCGAAAAGGTTGTAAAGTTCCTTGAAAAACATCCGCAGGTTGAAAACGTTAACCATCCGTCTTTAAAATCCTCGGGATATTCGAAGCTCTATAAAAAATACTTCCCGAATGGCGGCGGCTCAATCTTTACCTTTGAAATCAAAGGGGGAGAGGATACCGCTAAAAAGTTTATAGATAACCTGCAAATATTCTCATTGCTCGCGAATGTCGCGGACGTTAAGTCGCTCGCTATCCATCCCGCCTCAACAACCCACAGCCAGCTTTCCCCCGAGGAGCTTGAGGAACAGGGTATTAAGCCGAATACGATCCGCCTGTCCATAGGAACCGAGCATATCGACGATATTTTATTTGACCTTGAGGAAGCCTTTAAAGCAGTTAAGTAATGTTTTTGGGCTGTAAAATAATCTTTCAATCACATCCAAAAAACCGCTGTCTTGATGACGGCGGTTTTTTCTGCTACAATATAAGCGGTGATTATTATGGCTAAAAAAATAAAAACAAACGCTATGAGAATACTTGAGAGAAATAAAATAAGCTACGAGGTTTTTGAATATCCCCACGGCAATGAAGCGGTCGAGGGCAACGAGGTCGCGAGGCTTATGGGACAAAATCCCGCTCAGGTATTTAAAACGCTTGTGGCAAAGGGGAGGAGCGGAGAATATTATGTATTTGATATCCCCGTTAACCGTGAATTGGATTTGAAGAAAGCCGCTAAAGCGGTAAACGAGAAGAATATAGAAATGGTCCACGTTAAGGACTTGCTTAAAATCTGCGGATATGAGCGGGGAAATGTTTCTCCTCTCGGAATGAAAAGCAGTTTTGTTACGGTATTCGACAGTTCCGCGCTTGAATATGAGCGTATTTATATAAGCGCTGGTAAAATCGGGCTTCAGATTTTTGTCAATACAACTGCGCTTCTAAACCAGATTAATGCGAAAACAGATACAGTAGTCAGTATGCAGTAGGAAGTATTTGATAAATGGCGGCATATACTTGCCGCCATCGCTGAAAAGTTCAAATTGAGGTTAGTGTATATCGATATTATATCGGTAAAATTATCTTCTGCGCGTTGGGCAAAAGCTCGATCTCGGCTTTGTTTACGGTGAAAATCTCTCCGTCTATACCGATTTCAAAAGGTTTTTCGCTTATGTAGCTTACCCTTTTTACCTTTTTATGGAAAACAAAATCAAATTTCGGATTATCGATATGCCCGCCTTTAACAAAGGTCGGCAACAGGGATACGAATTTTAACACTCCCACGGTATCTATTGCCATAAAATCTATCCAGCCGTCGCTGTTATCAGCTTTTGGAGCGCATTTTATTCCTCCGCCGTAATACTTGCCCTTAGCGCATACGGAAAGCAAATATGTACTTTTTCTTTTAAGCTCTTCGCCGTCGGCAATAATGCTGAAGCCGTACTTTCTCTCCTTTATAAGGCAGTAGAAAATCGACATCCTGTACGCGAGAGGCGCGCTTATATGCCTGCGCTTTTTAAACTTATCCGCATTCTTAGCTACAGCGCAGTCATAGCCTACGGTAATTGAATTACAGCTTACTCCCGATTCGCATTTAAGCAGATCTACCGAAATAATTTTTCCGTTCATAAGCTTTTCTACATCAAGGAAATTTTCCTTATCAATATCGAAGCTCCTAAGAAAATCATTTCCGCTGCCTATCGGCACAGAAGCTACCGCGCAGTTATCGAGGTCGTAAACTCCGTTTATGACCTCATTTACCGTACCGTCTCCGCCACAAGCGTAAATCCTAAAAAAATCTTCGCTTTCTTTTACATAGCTCCGCGCTATTTCCGCGGCGTGGGATTGGTACTCGGTATATTTGATTATTATATCTTTATCGTTGAGCCGCTCTAGCTGATCAACGATGTTTTCATAAGCACCGCCCTTACCCGAGTGCTTATTAATAATAAACAAATGGCGCAAAATTTTATCCTCGGCTCTTCTTATTGAAAAACAGCATTTTAACTATATAACTCAGCACGTATGAGATAAAAGTGAATATACAGAAATTAAGCATTTTTTGCCCTCCTTTATAATGTCTAATTACATTATAAAGGATTATCTGTACAATAAACGGGACAGTGATTTTAAATCATCACTTTTTCGCCTTATAGTAGAGCGTTCCGTTAACCATAAGCTGTTTATCCTTTTTAACTATATTATATGGTACGATTACGGTTTTTATCTCGTTCTTCATATATTTAATAGTGATTTCCTTTTTCTTGGCGACAGTCCATACTCCGTAGGTAGTAGTGTTACCCGTTATACGTTTCAGGGTTCCCTTAGAGGTAAACTTATACGCCTTCTTCTTATCCTCGGTATACCACGAACCGATAATACCTTTATCGAGCTTATGCTTCGGAATTACTTCCAGCTTCTTCATTTTAGCCGTAGCTTTTACAAAATGATATACGCCACCGTTAGTTCTGTTCGTCAGAATAAGCGTATTGCCGTCCTTTTTATTTCCGACGATTTTATAATCATATGCTCCCTTTAAATTTGAGTCAATCGACAGATATATGCCCTTATTGTCGCCGTCCGAAATATCTACGAAAGTACCCTTCACTACTATCGAGCCGTAATACTCAGCAAGAGAATCCTTTCCCTTAAAGACGTAATAAGGAATAGCGCTATAATCGGTATCTTCATCTCCCTCGAGCTTCCAGCTTCCAATCAAGTCTTTTACGCTGAATTTTTTTACGGTATTTACCGTTTCGGTAGTCGGCTCGGTTGTTTCGGTAGTAGGCTGGGTCGAAACGTATTTCGGAATAAAGAGCTTATTCCTTTTTTGTACAAATCTAAGCGAGAAAATCGTAAATAACGATACGCATAAAACAAATATGATTGCGATAGCGAAAATATTATACTCAGAAATATCGAAATACTTCGGCTTATAGTTTTCAGGCCCCGTAGACACAGAGTCGTCCTTAGGGCGAATCTGAACAAAGCCGTCCTCCTTAAAGTCGTTGAATTCCATATTTCTGTTTATTTCCTGCATACAAAACGGACACAGTGTTTCCGTATCGGGGATTTCCTTACCGCAGCGCGGGCAAATCATACCTTCATCTCCCTATATTAATTACTAAATTCCAAATTAATTAATCTCTGTATAGATTACTTACCTTCCTCGAATGTTTCCTGAATTTTTTAACAACATCCTCGGGCGCGGTAATTTTTACCTTATCGCCCANNNGAAAAACTGCTCGCTTATATTAACCTTAACCTTAGCGAGAAAATGATTTTCCGTTTTTTCATCGCCCGTTATAAAAATATTCTTTCCGAAGCGGTCGGCAATTACTCCGACCATAGAATTATCGACCGAAAGCGTTACCTCGACGCTCTCGCCCGCGAACATTCCGAAGGTAGAACGGGAATATTCGGCGAGGTTTATTTTTTTCATCTCATCTCTTCCCGATCGTTCCTTATCGGTAAGCTCGATTTTTTCCATTTTATCGACCCTGTAATGGCGTATCTGGGAACGCTTATCGTCGTAGGCTATAAGATAATAATTCTCGTCATCCCAACAAAGCGCCCACGGGCTTACGAGATAACGCTCTCCCGAACGCCTGCGCTCGAGCTTTATCTTCTCGGTACTGCCGAGATTAAGCGTCCACTGGTTATAATAATACTCCACCGCCCTGTTACGGCTTATAGCGTCGTGCAAACGGTCAACATTATAATAAATCGTTTCGTTAGCCAACAGTTTATCCACCCCGTAAGAACGCCCGTTTACG
>CAJOHT010000041.1 GCA_905234305.1 uncultured Ruminococcus sp.
CTTTCGATTTATATGCTTGCGTCAAAAGACTTTCTGTGCGCTCAGCTTAAAAGACTCGGTACTGCGTTCTTACCGACAAAATGGCTTCCTACTATTTATGAGATAATTAACGTATCGGACGATAAATGCGGTAAATTCTTAGTCGGCAAGATTCTCGACTCTACTATTATCGGAGTTATTGTGTTTATTTATATGGCTATAAGAGGTCTTCCTTACGCTCCGCTTATCAGTTTTGTTATCGGCGTATGTAACCTTATCCCGTTTTTCGGTCCGTTTATCGGAGGTATACCCTGCGCGTTCCTGCTGCTCTTGGTTAACCCCGCGTACTGTATTGAGTTTGTCATTATGTTATTCATTGTCCAGCAGATTGACGGCAATCTTCTCGGACCGAAGATCGTCGGTTCTCAGGTTGGTCTTATGGGATATTGGTCATTGTTCTCGGTTATGGTTGCGGGAGGATTGTTCGGCATACCAGGTATGATACTCGGAACTCCGATTTTCGCCGCTATTTATACGCTCGTCGGCAGAAAGACAAATTCACGTATCGCGATGAAAGGCGAACAAGCCGAACATGTGCTTAATATGCCTGTAGTTAAGTCCTCGGGCGTTACTAATCTGAAAGCAAAGGTATTAAAAAAGCCTATTCTTCATAAAAACGAGGAAGAAGATGATAATAACGAAGAGGATAGCGGGGAGTAATTTGACAAACTTAATTTAATGTGTTAACATATTAGCACGCTAAAGTATTTGAGGTAATTTTATGAGAAAAAACTTAAAAATAACTCCCGAAGGTACTAAGGACTACCTTTTTAAGGAATGTACCGCGGTAGATTATGTGTGCAAAAAAATACGCAAAGTTTTTGAAAACCACCAGTTCCACCGCGTTATAACTCCCGCGCTTGAGTATTATGATCTGTTTTCGACCGAGTCAAGCGGTATTTCTGCTGAGTCGATGTTTAAGACAACCGATAATAACGGCAGAATCGTAGTAGTCCGTCCCGATTCTACTCTTCCTATTGCAAGACTCGTTTCAACCCGTATGCAAAACGAGGTATTGCCTGTACGACTCTATTATAATCAGACCGTATACAGGAATAACCCCAGTCTTACGGGACGCAGTAACGAGATTATACAGATGGGTGTTGAGCTTATCGGCTCTAAGGGGAAAAGGGCTGATTTGGAGGTTATTACTACCGCTATTCAGAGTATGCGCGCGGTCTCGAATGATTTCCGTATTGAGGTCGGGCACTCTATGCTTTTTACTAGTTTAATAAAGTCCTTAGAGGTTAATGACGATTTAAAGGAAGAAATAAAAACCTTTATAGAGAATAAGAACTACTCCGCTCTTAACGATACTCTGGATAAACTAGAGCAGGACGATACGGTTATGGCTATCCGCAAATTACCGTCCCTGTTCGGCGGTGAAGAGGTGTTTGAAAAGGCTGAAAGTATTATTAAACTGTCTGAGGCTTTAGAGGCGCTTTCGTATCTTAAGAGCTTGTATAAAGATTTGACTCTGCTCGATATGGGCGAGAAAATCATAGTAGACTTAGGTCTTGTACAGCATAACGAGTACTACAGCGGTATAGTATTTACGGGATATGTGTTAGGTTACGGAGACGCTATCCTTTCAGGCGGACGATATGATAAGATTTTTGACGCGTTCGACTGCTCTATGGGAGCTTCGGGTTTCGCGATCAATATAAACCACCTTGCCGAAAAAGCTCGTTACCGTTCTAAAAGCAATATCCCTGAGGTGCTTGTTTTCGCTAAGTCCGACGAGGATATAATGAAAGCTATAGCGTATACCGAGGAGCTTGTGAAAAACGGCGTAAGAGCGCAGTTTTCCGATTTATCGGATGAACAGCAGGCGCGTGAGTTTGCCGAAAAGCTCGGTATTAAAAAGTTTGAGATAATAGGTGATTAATTTGAATCCTTTAAGAATAGCTCTTACTAAGGGCAGGCTTGAAAAGTCGACGATAGAGCTTTTTGAGAAACTCGGTTATAATTGTGATGAGGTTCATAATAAAGGCAGAAGGCTTATTCTAAGCATAGGCGGCGGAAAATTCGAAGTAGTTCTCGCTAAAGCCGCCGATGTTATAACATATGTTGAACACGGTGTTTGTGATTTAGGCGTTGTCGGCAAGGATACGATTCTTGAAAACGGAACCGCGTTTTATGAGCTTCTTGATTTAGGCTTCGGCAGGTGTAGATTTGCTCTCGCTTGTAAAAAAGGATATGATTTTTACCACGGATACGGTACTAAAACTATTGCTACTAAATATCCTAAAGTTACAAGAAACTTTTTTGAAAATAAGAATATGGATGTCCGCGTAATTAAAATCGAGGGTTCTGTAGAGCTTGCCCCGCTTGTAGGATTATCCGACGGAATTGTTGATATAGTTGAAACGGGCTCAACGCTTAAAGCGAATAATCTTGAGATTATCGAGTATGTTACCGATATTTCCGCCCGTTTAATCGCGAATACCGCGAGCCTAAAGCTGAGAAAAGCCGAGATTGAGGAACTAGTCGGTAAAATGGAGGCTGAAGTAAAATGATTACTACCGTTATTGCTAACGGAAAAGATGAGTACGCTTTTGTTGAAACCCTTAAAGCCCGTTCAAACAGCGGTGCTAAGGATGTTTCGGGGATCGTACTCGATATATTAAATAATGTAAAACAAAACGGAGATAAGGCTGTATACGATTATACCGTGAAATTTGACGGTAAGGCTCCCGAAAAGGTTGAGATTACTTCCGATGAAATTGACGATATTATTTCTTCTTGCGACGAAAAGTATATAGAAACCTTAAAGAAAGCAGTTAAAAACATTGAGGATTTTCATAAGCGCCAGATTCAGCACTCGTGGCTTACGACTAAAGAAAACGGTGTAATTATGGGGCAGCGTATAAGAGGACTTGAAAGAGTCGGACTTTATGTTCCTGGAGGTACTGCGGCTTACCCGTCGTCCGTACTTATGAACGCTATTCCCGCAAAGCTCGCGGGTTGTAAAGAAATTATTATGACTACACCGCCCTCAAAAGACGGCAAGCCTAATCCTGATATTATCGCCGCGGCGAAGCTCGCGGGTGTAGACCGTATTTTCCTTATGGGAGGAGCGCAGGCTGTAGCCGCTTTGGCGTACGGTACCGAGCAGGTTCCTAAGGTAGATAAAATCGTCGGACCAGGTAATATATTTGTCGCTACCGCTAAGAAACTTCTTTACGGAGTCGTTGATATCGATATGATAGCGGGGCCGAGTGAGATTCTTATTATTGCCGATAAAACCGCTGATCCTAAATTCTTGGCGGCTGATTTGATGAGTCAGGCTGAACACGATAAGCTCGCAAGCTCTATACTCCTTACCGATTGCGCTGATTTAGCCGATAAGGTTAAGTCTGAAATCGAGCGTCAGGTCATGGAGCTTGAAAGAAAAGAGATTATCGAGGAGTCTTTAAAAAACTACGGCGCCGTTATAGTATGCTCCGATATGGCTCAGGCTGTTAAATTCGCTAACGAACTCGCTCCCGAGCATCTTGAGGTATGTTGCGAAAACCCTATGGAGTATGTCGGTAAGCTCGATAACGCAGGTTCCGTTTTCTTGGGCAACTACAGCCCCGAACCATTGGGAGATTATTTTGCGGGACCGAATCACGTACTCCCGACAAGCGGTACGGCGCGCTTTTTCAGTCCGCTTTCGGTAGACAGCTTTACTAAAAAATCGAGTTTTATCTACTATACCGAGGACGCGCTAAAAAATGACGCTGAGGATATCGTGAGATTTGCCGAGGTTGAGGGTTTGACCGCTCACGCCAATTCAATAAAAGTAAGATTTGAGGAAGAATAATGTCCTACGAATTAAACGAAAAAATTAAAAACCTTGTTCCGTATGAGCCTATAGCGGGTGAGTTTAGTATAAGACTCGACGCTAATGAATGCACTATGGGATATTCTCCCGAGTTTATGAAAACGGTGGACAAGATTATACATGATCTGGATTTTAACCGATATCCCGATCCCGTATGTCTTAAATTAAGAAAATCCTTCGCTGATTTTTACGGGATAGATTTTGAGAATGTTACGGTAGGAAACGGTTCAGATGAACTTATTTTCCTGATAGAAGCCGCTTTTCTCGAAAAAGGGGACAGGCTCTTAACTGTTTTTCCGGATTTCAGTATGTATGAATTCTATAGCAGTATAACGGAAAATCCATGCGTAAAATTCTATAAAAATGAGGATTTGAATATTGATGTCGACGCTTTAATCGATAGGATAAATTCCGAAAATATAAGTGCTGTTATTTTTTCCAATCCATGTAATCCTACTGGGCAGGGGATTGAAAAATCCGCAGCCGAAAAGCTGGTTGAATCGGTAAAAGCGCTCGTAGTTTTAGACGAAGCGTATATGGATTTCTGGAGTCCGGAGAATTCGCTTATTAAGGATGTAAATAACTACGATAATCTTATTGTATTCAGAACAGCGTCAAAGGCGCTTTCAAGCGCCGCGTTAAGGCTGGGGTTTGCCGTAGCGAATAAAAAGATAAGCAGGGCTTTATCGGCCGTAAAATCGCCCTATAACGTCAACAGTATTTCCCAGGCAATCGGTACCGAGCTTTATAAGAATAAAGATTTTTTAAATAATCGTATAAAAACTATTGTTCAAAATACTGAAACGCTGTATAATGAGCTTGTAAGGATAAGCAGTTCTACAGAAAATTTTAAGGTTTATTCGACAAAAACAAATTTTGTATTTGTTAAAACAGCCTCCTCAAAACAGCTATGGGAGTATTTAAAAACACAATCTATCGCTATCAGGTGGATGGGAGAATATATCCGCATAACAGCGGGTACCGACTCGGAAATCAAAACAGTAATAAAAGCGATAGAAGAATATTTGGAGATAAAAAATGAGAACAGCTGAGATTAAAAGAAAAACTAAAGAAACAGATATAATTCTCGCGCTTAACATTGACGGCGGAGAAGTATTCGTCGATACGGGAATAGGATTTTTTGACCATATGCTTAATTCTTTCGCGGTTCACGGCGGATTCGGGCTTAAGGTTAAGGTTATAGGCGATTTGAATGTTGACGATCACCATACCGTCGAGGATACTGGTATAGCTTTAGGTCAGGCGTTTTTTAAGTCGCTTGGAGATAAAAGCTCGATCGAGCGTTTCGGCAGCTTTTACGTACCTATGGACGAGGCTTTAGCATTTGCTTCTGTAGATATAAGCGGCAGACCGTTTATGGTTTTCGACGCTGATTTCCCGCAGGAAAAATGCGGGGATTATACTAGCGCTATGACTGTTGAATTTATGAGAGCTTTTGCTTATAACGCGGGTATAACTCTCCATATTAAATCGCTCTACGGCTATAATTCCCACCATATCACGGAAGCGATTTATAAAGCGGTAGCTCATGCTTTAAAAATTGCCGTAAAAGATAACGGCAGCGGAGCTGTGCTTTCAACAAAAGGCGTTTTATAATATTTTTTCCTTATTGGTCCGCGGTAAGGATAGATGATTTAAATTATTATGCGGACAGAAAGGCTTAGTCGATTAAGATGATTGTTTTACCTGCCATTGATATTAAAGACGGTCAATGTGTAAGATTGTTTAAAGGAGATTATTCAACCGCCTCAAGAGTTGCCGAAAATCCCTATAAGGTAGCGGAAAGTTTTTTAGAAGCAGGCGCCGAGTGGATGCATATGGTAGACCTTGACGGAGCCAAAGGCGGTAAGCTCTATAATTCCGAGCTTATTATAGATGTTGCTAAAAGCACTGATTTAAAGGTAGAAGTAGGCGGCGGAATTAGGAATATGGATACTATCGAGTATTATCTTGATAATGGTATCGACCGCGTAATACTCGGTTCGGCGGATGTGAAGGATCAGCATTTCGTAATTGACGCTGTAAATAATTTTGATGATAAGATAGTTGTCGGAATTGACGCCAGAAACGGTATAGTATGCGCTGAGGGCTGGACTGATAAATCTGAGTTGAATTATATCGACCTCGCTAAACAGATGGAGCAAATCGGCGTTAAAACGATTATTTTTACCGATATTGACCAGGACGGAACTTTGGCTGGTCCTAACCTTGTACAGCTTGATAATCTTGTACATAACGTAAGCTGTGATATTATCGCGAGCGGCGGTGTATCTAATCTGAAGGATATTATTAATCTCCACGATTTAAACGTTTATGGCGCTATTACGGGTAAGGCGATATACAGCGGTAATCTTGACCTTTCCATGGCTATTAAGGCGGCGAGCAGGGTAACAGGAGAGTAACATTAAGGTAGGAGAGCTATGAATTTAGATAAATATTTTGTTAAATCCGAGCTTATACCCGCTGTTGTCCAGGAGAAATCTACGGGCGAGGTACTGATGCTTGCTTATATGAATAAGGAGTCTTTAGCTAAAACGCTCGAGACAGGCTATACGTGGTTTTGGTCAAGAAGCAGGCAGGAGCTTTGGAATAAAGGCGCTACATCGGGACATTTTCAGAAAGTTCTGGAGATTTTTTCCGACTGCGATGACGATACTCTGCTTATAATAGTTGAGCAGACGGGAGCCGCGTGCCATACGGGTAATCACTCCTGCTTTTTTACACAAATAAAAAAATAAAGAGGTAATTTATGGACGATAAAGTATTACAGGCGTTGTATGATACTATTCTTAACCGACGTAAAAACAAAAAAGAAGGTTCTTATACCTGCTATCTTTTTGAAAAAGGTATTGATAAAATTTTGAAAAAAGTCGGCGAGGAATGCAGCGAAACTATTATAGCCGCTAAAAACGGCGACAATAATGAAACAGTTTATGAAATTTCCGATTTGATTTATCATTTGATGGTAATGATGGTTGAGGAAGGAATAGCACTTGACGATGTTTTAAAAGAGCTTGATAAACGGAGCGAAAAAACAGGCAATCTCAAGACCTTTCACGAGGTAGATAAGAATTCATAAATTTAACCCACTAATCTTACGTTAGTGGGTTTTAAAACAGGTAATGACTATGACATTTAATATTATAACGCTCGGCTGTAAGGTTAATCAGTATGAATCCCAGCTTATGAGCGAGATTTTAAAAAACAACGGTTTTACTCCTTCCGAAAGCAGGGATACTGCCGATATAACTATTATAAATACCTGTACCGTTACTGCTGTTACAGACGCTAAAAATAGGAAAATCCTGCATAAATCGCGCCGTAACAATCCTGACGGTATAATTATTCTAACGGGATGTATGCCTCAGGCTTTCCCCGATAGGATGGCTGATTTTGAGGGATGCGATATTGTACTCGGCAATAAACGCAGAGCCGATATTATAAAATATATTGATGAGTATTTGACTTTAAGACACCAAATTATCAGCATTGAGCCTCACGATAATAAAAACGCGGAATACGAGGATATGAGCATCCACAGTTTTGACGGGCACACAAGAGCGTTTGTTAAGATTGAGGACGGCTGCAACAGGTTTTGCTCGTATTGTATAATACCTTATTCAAGAGGCAGAGTTCGAAGTAAGAATCCCGAAACTCTAAGAGATGAAATCCGTGAGCTTGAG
>CAJOHT010000042.1 GCA_905234305.1 uncultured Ruminococcus sp.
AATCGGACGTTCCGTAACGGTTCCGCTCATCATCTTTTTAGCGATTTCCTCGTTAGTATATATCTTTACGGCGTGGCTGGGGTTATCGGAAGTTATAAACTTAAAGTTATCCTTAACCCTCAGTACCATCATCAGTTTTCCGATACAGTTACACAGAAATCCGATTGATACTATAATTGAGTAAAAACTTATATCGAACTTAGTTGCGCCCGATAACCTGAACAGAGATGTAATACTCTGAATACCCATTCCGATTGAGGCTATAGCCAGCGCGGTATCCGAATTACCCCTGAGCTTTACCAGCGGAGTCAATCCCGAATAAATAGTAATCCTGTTTACAAATATCACTACCCCCGTTAAAAGGAAGTTTAAAATAGTATAAATAATCGGCGAACTCGGGATAGGATGAAGGAGTACAACAGGAAAAAATCCGACCAGTATTGTAATAATAAGCTGTACAAAGGTAAGTATTCCCATAAAAAGACTTCTCGCGAACAGCTTTTTTATATTTAGGTTAAGCTCGTATAATATACTTTTTGAGTCCTCGGGTCCTGTATAGTCGTCTACTGTAACAACCTGATCCGCGGGTAAATCGGAATCGTCAGAATTATCGTTTGAAAAAATCCCGACAACAGCGGAAAGGATCTTTTCTTTTCGGGTACGGTTATCTCCGTCGGGAGTTATCGTTTCTACCCTCGCCATCTCATTCTTTATAACCTGCGAAATCGAAGGATTTTTAGAACGAAGATAAAGCTCGTACTCCGACCTTACTACATCTGAAAAGCGTCCCGCTTTTACGTGAAGTTTTTCAACCTCGTTATCCTCTTTATAAACAGGAACCTTTGACTGAACGGTTTTTGCGTCGGGAGCAGGCATTTTTACTCCGAATTTTTTCTCGTAGTTACCCGCGTAGGAGCTTTTATCAGAGGACTTGTCCCTTAAAATCTCTAAGGCTCCGTCAGGAGTTGAGAACATTGTTCCGATTTCGGGGTCAACCTCAGAGAAAACGGGGCTGTCTTCTATTACGTCCTCGGCAATCTGAGCGTCCTCGGGGATTTCGGGAGTAAGATTAATAATCTTATTCTCATCTTCCAAATCCATAACCATCTCCGCCTGCATAGTAGCGGCGTTTTCTTCTCCCTTAATGGCGTTATGCTCGGGCGGAATTTCCTTGTTTTCCTTATCAAGCTCAAGCGGGTTTGAGTTAGTCAGGCGGACTTTTTTATCCGCAGTGCTGAATATTTCGTCCATTTCGGGGCGCACTCCGTATTTTTCCGCCGCTTTTCTCATAGCTGCCCGCTCGGAATTATAGCGGTTTTCGGCCAGAATTTGTTCTATCTTGAACTCGGTTTCCGAAGAAGGCTCTACCTGAGCGGATATATTAATTTTTTGAGTTTCCGTTTTTGGTTTATTCTCGCGTTTTCTGTTTCTCATTTTTATCAATCCTTTTCAGCGGCTGCCGCGTACATTAATACTCCCGCGGCTACCGACGCGTTTAGGGATTTTATTTTCCCCTTCATGGGAAGCGACACAATCTCGTCGCATTTCTCCCGTACAAGTCTTCCTATACCTTTTCCTTCGTTACCTATTACAAGGGCAACGGCTCCCGAAAAATCACACTCGGTATAGAGCTTTCCGTCCATATCGGCGCCGTAAACCCATACTCCACGTTTTTTTAAGTCCTCTATCGTATTGCTGATATTGGTTACTCTTGCTACGGGAACATACTCAACAGCACCCGCCGAAGCTTTTGAAACCGCGAAACTTAAAGACGCGCTTCGGCGCTTAGGGATAATTATTCCGTGGACTCCCGTACATTCCGCCGTTCGTATAACCGCTCCGAGATTATGCGGGTCCTCGATTTCGTCCAGCACAACGATAAACGGCTTCTCGCCTCTTTCCTCGGCAAGCGCGAATATATCGTCTACCGACGCATACTCCTTAACCGACGTATACGCGGCGATGCCCTGATGATTTGCATGTCCCGAAATATAATCGAGCTTTTTTATATCGACTTCCTTAATCGGAATACTCTTTTTCCTAGCCTTAGCAAGGATAGCGACTATCGCGCCGTTCTTCTCCCCCTTCGCTACAAGAATACGGTCAAGCTCTCTGCCGCTTCTTATCGCCTCGTTAACGGGATTACGTCCGACAATTAAATCGTCCCTTTGCTTAGGATTATCCTTATTCATAAGATTACACCCTTCTATTACCCTATTACACAATATACCTCATTATAGTATATCAAACGCAATCTCATAAATAATTTATTTAAAGAAATATTTTTAATTTTCCGAGATATTTAAAAATTGCTGAGAGTTTCAGCCCCCAGGTCGATATAATCTGGAATAATTCCGTACATCCCGCTGGGTTTATCCAGAAAAATATCAAGCCTCGGAGGAAACGCACTAAAGGAAAAGTACATAACAAATATCAGAAGCAGCATAAAACACGCTGCCGAAAACAAAAATGAAAGATTTTTATCGGAGAAAACCAGATACCTCGACAACAAAAAGCCTGCCGTTAATGATGACAGCGTAATCACGGGAATAAATTCTTCGGGCATTAATCGGCTCATAATTATAAACAAAGCAACCGCCGAATAAAGACCTAATGCCTTTGATACGGTAAATTGTCTGAAATACGGGCGCGCGCACATAAGCTCAATAAGGCCGTACAGTATATAGCTCAGGATTATCGGTTTTAACTGTTCCCATATGCTGTAATTCACGCTGCCGAACAGTATTCCCGTTACGTTGCCGTCTAAAACGGAATACAAATCCCTTAAAAAAATAACCGAAGTCATACAGAAAAGTATCCCCGAAAGCTCCATAATATTGAAAAGAGATTTTTTCATAAAGCGCCGCCTCCCAGAATCAAACCGTAAAACGGCAAATTTGCTCCGTTTAAAGCATGGTTAAAATCACTTCCGTCATCCTAATAATATGAGACACACCGCCTTATAATGAAAAAATTACATTTTTTTAACAGTTAATTTCTATTTGGAATTAAAGAGCAAAATATTATTTTTTTAAGAGAAATATACTATTTGTATTTTTCTTTTTGTTCAACAAAAATGTGGAAAACTCTGTTGAAAATGTTAATAACTATTTTTAACTATCGTATTTATTAGCGTTTAATTAAACTTTTTTTAACTTTCCACATACTCCACAGAGTTTTCCACATTATTCTTTAAAGAAAATTATACCAAACTTAATATTACATATAGTAATATCAGCAAGTCAATCGCATTAAAGAAAAAAATAAAAAAATATTATTTCCTTAAGGGAAAAACATTTGGGAATAGTAGAAAAAAATCGGCTCAATTAATGAGCCGAATCGAAAATTATTATTACAAAAATCTAAATATTAGATATTAAACAAATGCTTCAACTATATGGTTAAACAGCGATACCGACGCCGCGCCGCATAAAAGTCCGAGTACCATACCGACAAGAACATCGGAAAGATAATGTACTCTTAAGTAAACTCTCGACACCGCAATCATAATAGCGCAAAACAGCACAATAAGTATCGTTATAGGCTGACATCGCAAAAGCGCTACGGATACAACGCAGAAGGATGCCGAGGTATGTCCCGAAGGGAAAGAATAATACTTAGGGCGGTGGATAAGCTGTTCCTCATCCGCAAGATGCCATACAGGACGTTCACGCCTTACAATATGCTTAAGGATAAGCTCGCAAAGCGTCTGGGTAAACGCGAGAGCGAATATTATATTAGCGCCCGTAAGCCTCCACGGGGCGTAGATAAGGAAAGGCATACATATGGCGAACCATATCATACCGCCGTTTCCCGCCGACGAGGCAGCTATCATTATTCTGTTTTTAAGGGGTGAGCGGAGCTTGATGATATTATCAATAACCTTATCGTCAAGCGCCTGTATCTTTTTAAACATAGCGAACCTCAGAATAGTCTTACTTTTATAAGTATATCACAAGTAAATCATTTTGAAAAGTGGTAATTATATCTTAGCGGATAATTATTATCAGCTTTGTTTTTCACAAATTACAATATAACGGTCAAATTCATTCTTTTCCCTGTAAATACACGTAATAAGTGTAAGAAGCTGGCGGTTCTGCCTAATAGGAATATCTTCGGTATTATCGGAAGAAACTCTATGCGTTTTAATAACCTTATAGTTCAGTTTTCCCCAGTAATTCCTTACGCTGACCTCACTGCCTATACCTAACCGTTTAATATTATCGAAAAATACTCGTCCCATATAACCCGTATGTCCCGCAATCGCGCAGTTAACGCTCTTGCCCTTAATCGGCAGCGAAGTATTATCCAGATGCGCCGCTCCAGATTTCATCATATTCTCATTCGCACCCAAATATATCGGTAGCTTCATCCCGATAGACGGCGCGGAAATATATCCGTACATATTATTGTAAATCCCGTAATTTCTAAGATTAAGCGCTGCGGAAGCGTAGTTGCTGGTTGAAACGGTTCCCTGGTTCGAGATAAGGCTTTTGTTATATTTTTTGCTGTCTTTAAGAAGCCTGTCAAGCTGCTCCTTGGTAGGCGGAGTATAAGAGCTTGAGCCGCTGTTTTGAGCAGCGACGTTTTTTTTATTCGTTTTAGATTTTGATGCTTTTTCAATCTGCTTAAGGGTTTCCTCAAATTCTTCGGTTATTTTTTCGGATTTTTGTTTATTTACGGAGGTAGAAACCGGCTCAAAAAGCAGTATAACAATTCCTGCCGCGAGCATAAGCGAAGCTATAATTATAATAACTTTCCTCATTTTTTATTCCTCCTAACAAAAAATCGCGCGCTAAGCGGACAATTAATAATATATCGAATATAGTCCGTCGGCTCAAAGCCTTAGCTTTGAGCCGACATTATCTTAAATTAATTTATCAATGATTAAGTTTTCCGTAGGATTTCTTTCTCAACGCGATAAGGAAGAGGATTACCGCTCCGCCAATAAGCAGAGAACCTGCTAACGTAAACGCGATAGTCGGAGCATAACCTGTTATCGGAAGAGCCGCGGGGGTATTCTTGATTGTCACCGAAACCGCGCCTTCGTCAGGTCCGACAAGCTCGCCTTTATCAAATTTAGGCGTAATCTTTACGGTATAAACCTTAGTATTAAGGTTATAGCCCTTTATTGTCTTTGTTTCCTTAACGTAGTATGTACCAGCGTCAAGTCTTTCAAAGGAAGCGAGTCCGTCCTCATCGGAAGAAGCCGTTGCGATAGCGTTTTTACCGCTCTTAGCGTCGCTCTCGGAAGAGTATACCGCGAACTTCGCGCCCTTAAGAGGATCGCCTGTTTTTGAATCAACCTTATTTACGTCAATCTGGAAGGTGTATACTACAACCTCGTTACCGTCCTTATCGTGAGAATTATTATCAGCGTCTACCCACTTAAGCGCGTCGCTGTTCGGGTTGCCCTCAGCACCGATTACGGAGTCTTTGTTGAGCGTCGCTGTATATGTTACGATAACGTATGTATAGTTATAGAATTCATCTGACTTAAGCTGAGCGTCGGCAAGGCTTACCTCGAAGCCGTCATCGGTCATCTCGAGCTTATAATCATCCTCGGAAAGTTTTTTACTTCCGTCGAGGGTAACAGATTTAATCTTATCGAAGGTCAATCCTTCGCTCATTGTATCAACGATTGTATAACCGTTGAGCTTTCTTGTTGATGTACCGCATCTCTTAGCCTTGAGCCTGAATGTAACGGTTTCGTCGAGAGCGGCTGTTGTATATGTATCTGTAAGTTTAGAGTTAACAATCTTCTTGTTGATTGCGGGAGTAGGTTCTTTCTCAGAAGCAGGTTCTGTTACTGGAGCAACCTCTTCCGTCGGAGGCTCTGTTGTAGGAGCTTCGGTTGTAGGAGGCTCGGTAGGATCCTGCTTATTTGTGAACGAAGCCTTATTGGTACCCGCCTCGATTTTACCCGTAACGGGGTTCTGCTCGGCGGTATAGCCTGTTTTATCAGTTTCGGTAAGCTGATATGTAGCGCCTACGGGGATACCCTCTACCGTTACGGTATCGCTTGACTTGAAGCTGAACTGGCCATCGCTACTCATAGTCGCGCTTGTATCTCCTACCTTATAAGCGAGAGGATAAGCCTTATAATCCGTACCGCCTTTAACGTCAACCTTCATTGTATAGGTGAATTCATCCGTATCGTTTGACGGATTGCCGTCAGCATTAACAATGTTCTTAGTAATCTCAAGCGGAGCGCACTGAGCAACGTTATAATAGTCAACTCTCATATCGGCAAAATCTATATCGCTCTGCTTATTCTTAAACTCAAACTCGTCAGTGTCCTTTGAGTCTGTGCCGTCGGTGCTTTTAGCTATGACGTTTTCGCTGTCGGCATGGTCAACGACCTGCCACTTTGTTTTATATGTATAAACTGAATTGTAAGTTTCTTTTACGTTAAGTTTGCTTCCTAAAGGATATTTATTATTAAACTGATCCTCGGTCCTCTCTCCGTTCTTAAGAACAGCGTCAAGATTCTTATTTCCGTCGGTAACGTCGAATTTAAATTCTTCACTATTAATAAAGTTTTCAACTTCGGTCTTAAACTCGGAAGATGAGTTAAGTCCCTCGATCTCAACCTTGTTTGTTACCTCGAGTTCGTTCTGAGCAGGAGTCATAGTAAACGCCATACTGCAGTTCGACTCGATTGTACCTCTCTCCATATAGAAGATAGTCATATGATAGATTTCGTTAGGATCAAGAGTATCAACGGAACCTAAAGTCTTTTTAAAGCCGAATTTTGTTGTAACATCCGACTGACCCTTAACCTGAGGAGTAACAGTACCGCCCATATTATAACCGGGATTGTCGTTGTATGTCATTTTGTTCCAACGCTTAGCGAGGACTCCCGCCTTCGCGCCTTCCGCATCGCTGTTTGTATCAGCTGCTGTATTCTCGATTTCAGCACTTACTCCGTCTTTGTATTTAGCAACGCCTGTCCAGTCGTCCTTAGCTTTTGTAACAGTGAAATATTCCATATCACTGAGCTTATCTCCGCCTGAGCATGTCGCTTCGGAATCAACATAATAAACGTCAGCATCCTTATTGTCCGCGCCTTTAGCCTCGGGATAGCCGTCGCATTTTGCAACATCAAACCAGCCTGTGCCGCCCGCGCCGTTCCAAGCGTAAACCTTCATTGAGGCTCCCCAGTTTTTGGAATCGTATATATAAATGCCTTTACTCTCGTTTTTATCGTTAACGTTAGCGGTAAGATTCGCGGTAGCTGTCATTGTGCTGAAGTCAATTGTACCCGAAGCCTTCTTATGGTTTCCTCCCAGGTCGAGTACGAGCTGGGACTCACTGCCGTCTTTCTTGGAGATATAAACCCAAAGGTCGTCGTCGCCTGTATATGTAAACTTAACGGGTGTACCGTCCTCGAGTCTACCATCCTCGGGAACCTTAAAGTCCATATCCATCTTTATGCCGAAGCCATGGTCGAGGTTATCGTTGCCGCTTCTGCCGGCTTTTGTTGCGGAAG
>CAJOHT010000043.1 GCA_905234305.1 uncultured Ruminococcus sp.
AGTGTCGTTTTCTTGCTGTTGAAATGTGATGATATTTTAAAAGTCTTTACCTGTTACTTATACTGAGAGGCTGCCGCTTCATTTTGCGACAGCCCCTTTTGCTTGCATTTTTTTATTGTACCTATTATAATTAATTACGGTGATATTATGTTCAGAAAAATGCTACGCCAAAAACAGGAATTAGATAAAAACGAATGCGTAAAAATTCTTATTAATGAAAAGCGGGGCGTTTTGTCGCTTAACGGCGATATGGGATATCCCTACGGCTTTCCGATAAATCACTATTACAATGAGAATGACGGATGTTTATATTTCCATTGCGGAAAAAGCGGGCATAAAATCGACGCGATAAATTCCTGTGAAAAGGCTTCTTTTTGCGCATATGATAAAGGATATATAGAAAAAAACGAGTGGGCGCTTAATATCAAAAGCGTTATAGTTTTCGGCAGAATCTCAATAATAGATGATTATGATACAATATGCGATATAAGCCGTAAACTGTCCTATAAATTCACATCCGACGAAAACTATATTGATAATGAAATCAAAAAATTTGCTAAGGCAACTTTACTGTTAAAACTAAAGCCCGAACATATTTCGGGAAAGATTGTAAAAGAAAGTTAGGTGATACTATGGCTTCAAGTAAAGAGTATCTTGATTTTGTTTTAGAACAGCTAAACGGGCTTGAGAATATTACGTACCGTAAGATGATGGGCGAATATATTCTTTATTACAGAGGAAAGATTTTCGGCGGTATTTACGACGACCGCTTTTTTAATAAAACCTGTTAAAACAGCTCTCGCTATGATACCGAATCCCGTTTACGAAACTCCTTACGACGGCGCGAAGGATATGATACTGGTCGAAAATATTGATGACAGGATTTTTCTCGCCGATTTACTTAACGCGATGTATGACGAGCTTCCCAATAAAAGAAAATAGACTAAGGGTGAACTCATTTTTTGAGTTCACCCTGTTCTTTTATTTGAAAAAAACTATTATATATGAAGCTCCGCTCTGGTTCAGGTTATAATACGTCCCGTTATTCTGAGCTGTGCTTTGCGTTACCGTAAGCGTATCTCCCGAAAGCGTTGCTCCCCCGCTGCTGCCTTTCTGAGTCGCAATCGCGTAGTTGATTCTCAGATAATCCGATACAGGCTGGACTGTCGGCGCGGCGCTCTTAAAAATCAGCGCTATTTTAGGCGTAAAACCTGGCTGGTAAACCGCGCTTGAGGTTCCGCTTCCCTGATTGATCGAAACAACATAAGGAGCCGATACCCTGTCTTTTTCCGAGGAGGTAAGGTGTTTATCTCCGTCGTTGATATGACTTCCGAGTATATTATCTATAATCGCGTTATCCGAAACAAAATCGATTCTCTTCGGGATATCGCTTTCTATCCAGTTATTAAGCCTTAGATTAGGCGTTTTATTTGTAGATGCCATATAATCCTTCCTTTACTGTAAATGTATTTGCTTCCATTGTAAATTATCCGCGTCAAGCTGAGCGAAGGTTTTATTCTGAAGCTGGAACTGATTCCACGTTTTTCCGCCGAAGTATACATACGCGTCAAGATGAGCGGGCAATATCCTTTTAATCTGGTTTTCTATCCACTTCGCTTCACTGTCGGGGTACGAACCTCCTACGCATACGGAGATCGTACCTTGGGTAGGAACTTCAATTATGCTGTAATCGCTTACCCCGAAACTTCTTAAAAACTTTTTCAGACTTTCCTTAGTGAAATCACTTTCGTTAAAGCCTTTTCTTAGGGTCAGCATTTCACGGCGTTTTTCAGTGGAATACGAGCTTTTTACGTCGCCTATTACCTTCTCTCTTATTTCAAGTCCGTAGCTTTCGCTGCTCGAAATAAAGGCTTCCCTTAAAAGCTCCTCCATATTCTGCCGATGTGCATATAACGCTTGGGCGTATGCCTGAAGCTCATTCTTTATATTCGTACCGTCGGAAAGGTCATATATCCCGAGCGGAGAAAGTTTATTCATCATTGATATTAACGGATGCATTAATCCTGAGCCTCCTCAACAACAACGTTATTCAAAACAACATATGTATCGCTGTCAACCTGCGCGTATGACGGATAAAGATTATTAAAGCTGAAATCCTCAACTCCCTCTGCGTTAATCACAGCGGATATCAAGCAATTCTCCAGAACGTCGTCCCCTACCTCAAGCGAGCTTATATAATCGGAAACCGATGCCGTTATATTCTGCCTTACGGTTCCCAAATCGTAACCGTCCTTTAAAACAACATCAACGCCGACCGTGAAATTCTGGATATCGGCGGTATAAACCTCGACGTTTACGTTAAGCTCTCTTTGAGCAGATATAAGCGCGCTTACTCTGTTAACGAGTTCGGGGGAAGCCGCGGCATTCTGAGCGGCTATATAAACGTCTACGGTACCCGTTCCTCTTACTCGCGGAACTACATTCGCCGAATGGACTCCCTCAACAGACATTGCGAGTCTTTTATAATACGCTTTATTGGTACTGTTCGATACCGACTTATAAGTATCCAGCACTCTCCGCCTTAATGCTTCATCCGACTCAACATCAGCACCTCCGTGAAACGGCCATATATTTGTAACGCTGTCGATTCCTACAACATTCGTTACGATAGTGTTTATCTTATGTCCTCCGACATTTCCCGAAACTCCGCCGATTTGAGCCGTACATGGTACCGTTATAGAATAACCCGAACTCAGCGTAGCGTCATTATCGGTAACAAATCTTACGGGATTGACCCCTTCAGTAGATACAACAGTTCCCGCGGGTATCAGTATCGGCTGAGTCACTTCTTCCTCAACCTCGAATTTTACTTCTCCTTTAGCCTTTACAGCCTCTTTACGCTCGATCCCGCGGTCCGCAGCGTGATAATCGAGATACTCTCCCATAGCTGTAGAGGCGAAAATCTGGCGTTTTATAAACTCAAGATTCACCTCGTCGTTATATATTTCTCCCGCAAGCACCTTCATTCTTATGTCGATATCCGACATCTCGGGAACCTCGCAGCCCGACATTCCCCTGTATTTATTCTTCATTCTCCTTAAAATATCTTCGTATCTATCCATCCACAATCACCTCCGTGAACAATTTAGATTTCCCGTCGTCAACCTCGATTCCTACAACAGTGTTTGAACTCCTGCTCGATATATAAAGCACGTCAACCTGACAGTTTGTATGTAGCAAGCACTCGTTTATACGGGACTCGATTTTAGATTCATCATTCTCTTCGGTAAAATCAAAGCCATCCTCAAAAGCTCCGATGCTCCTGTCGTACACAAAACTTCCGTTAGGAATCTTAATCGCAAGCTCCGCCTGCTGGAGTGCCTGCTCTATACCATATAATCGTACCGCTTCGGAATTAGGCTTTAGCTTAATATCATTATTATCGATTTTAATATCCATCAGCTGACCGCCCTTCCGTTAATATAGACGTTGCCGTCATTTTTCAGAACGATGCTCGCTCCGCCCGAGGAGCTTAACATAAGCTCCCCGGGACTTAAATTCTCAGCCTTAGCAACCGTTCCGAGGCAAATATCCTCTCCTCCCGCGGTCAATACAACGCTTTCCTCCCCTACAGTCGGTACATAGGTTATACCGTAGGGCGATACAATTGGGATTTTAGAGTAATCGTTCGAGGCGTTTATCTGGACGCGTCCGTTCGAGGCTCCCTTAACGCTGCCTTTATCGGCAACATTATCAGTGAGTGAATTTTTTGTAACATAATTAAGTATCCACATTCTGAAACTCCTTCTTTATAGTCAACATAGTTTCTTCCCTTTCGGGAGTAGAGCGATAGTAAATACCGCTTACATACAGATCATTGTACAAAGTCTTTCTGTCGTCAAATACCGCCTCGGCACCAAGCGCATTAAGCAAACATTCGGGAGATGTAGCGGTTATCTCGTATGAACTTTTCTCCGAATTACGTATCATAGCGTCGCCTATAAGGAGCGAACTGTCAGCAAGAGTATCAATATACCGCCTGCGGTTAACTCCCCTCTTCTCCGCTTTTTTATTTTTTAAAACGGTATTATAATTTCCTTTCGAACCTGTTCTGGCATATATGCGGGATAAAACTTTGCAGCGTTTATTATTTTCTTTAAAGGAATTATATTTAATTCCGTCAGTATTTGAAAACCTCAGCTTCAAATCCGATTCAACGCCGTTAAAATTTACGGTACCGTCCTCCTCAACCCTAGGCGTCCTGTTAAACGCCTTAAGCGAAAAAGCTGTTGCCGCCTGCCAATTAGACATACCCTTAGGTATTTTCAGATTACCGTCCAAAGTCTTTTCCACTCCCTCGTACTCCTTTATTCCGCAGGGTTCAAGATGCTCTTTAACAATAACGCGGGTTGAAGGATAGGAATAGCTTATCGGGCGGCTCTCGTTATCGAGCAATACCGCCGCCATACTCCTTGCAATAATCTTAGTATAATTATCCTTTTCGTCAGTAACGTTAATCTGCTCGTCCACAATGCCTTTAAAAACTATTTTATCCTCTTCATATGCCGAAACTTCGCAAAGCTCGCGCGATAAATCCATAATCGGGAATACTACCGTTAAATCGTCGGCAGGAATATTCTCATCCCTGTTAATCACTATGTAAAGAGGATTTTCCGCGTTGAACTTTTCCCCGTTAACGTCTGTAAAGCTAAAGCTCAGCATATTCTCACCCTGCTTCCTGTTTCAAGTTCATCCACACGGCTGATTTGAGAGTTTAATTCTATTAAAGAATTAATATCAGCGCCGTATCGATATGATATATCCCAAAGCGTTTCGTCTTCCAAAACGGTATGATAATATTCTTCCTCAATTACCGTATTCCGTACGCTGTCCTCAATAAACTCAAAGCTGTAAAAAACCGTATCGGAAACTGGCTCACATATAAGCTCCAGCTTCTTGAAGTACGCGTAAAAAGGCTTTGTTTCGGGAAGTGTAAGAACTCCGCTTTCAGGTTCGGTCTGGAGTTTAAGAAGCTCATTGAACTGCTCAAGGCAGTCATATCCGATAAAACCTCCCCTGCCCTTAACGATTCGGCATTTTGAGGAGAGCTTTCTCGGAATCGACTTTCCGTCGAAGAGTTTAAGCTCATTTATATTATCCGAGTAAACTATTCTCAGGCTCTCGGGATTATGCTCCCATTCATATCCTTTATAACGTATTTTTGAAGTCTTCATCCCGTTTTAGCCTCCTGTTCCTCTGTGAGCGCCCTGCTGTATCTTCGGCTGTCCTGCTCAAAAATCTCGCTTATTCTTCTAGCGTCGAGTCCGACGTTTATTTCAGGTATTCTTTCCTCCATAATTACTCCTTTTCATTAGATTGAATAACAAGTATTAAAGTCTGTTTACCGTTTTTGTACGAGAGCTTTGAGTCTTTTATAAAACAGCGGTTGTAAGTTACTTCAGCATTATCTTTCTCGACTGTCAGCGTAAAGTTATCGTAATAAATCATCTCAACCGAAGCGTAATACTCGAGTGTAAGCATATACGTTTTTTCCTCGTTTACAACCGCCCAAGGCTTATCGCTTAAAAACTCGCGCAGTTTTCTTTTACTGACGTTTTCCTCGGCTTCAAACGAAACTAATCCGCATACAACCTGATTGTTAATCATTACGTTCAAATCTGTTTTTACTGATTCTATCATACGACCGCCTCACATAATACATATTCAATATTAAATACAAGCTCCCTGTAAACGGCTCCTGTTTTACTCTCGTACTTTATCGGACTTATTACGGCGCTGTTAATAAACCCGCCGCTGTCAGCCTGTAAAACCGCTTTCTTTAGTTTAACCGCCGAACGGGTAAGGCTGTTTCCCGAAACGGTGTTACCTCCATACAGCCTGATAACAAGTCTCGCTTTATAGATATCAGCTAAAGTATTCCTCCTGAACAATCCCGAGATAAAGCTGTCCGAGCATTTAACCTCATCTATGTTAAAAACAGCGGTAAATTCATTATGAACAGGATCATAATCTCCCACAACGTACACCTTTTTAAAGTTGTAACCGCTGAAAGCGGGATTGTCGCTTAATGTGGAAATCAAATTATCAACATAATCAATTATACTGTTCATAAGCACCTTCCTAACTGTCTGTGCAGGCGGTCAAAACCGCCCGCACATATAAAACTTCGCCCTTAAAGATATAGGGTTCAAAAGACTTCACAATATATCTTTGTCCGCCGCCCGAAAGCCTTAAATCTCTGTAAAAATTATTAAGATCAGCGCTCGTCGTAATAAACTGATAATGACGCGGATCGAACACACCGCTCGGGGTACGCTCGGAATTATAAAAACTTTTTCTTTTATAATAAAGAGGCTGTAAAATTCCTTTTATATTTATAGTATTACCGTATCTTAAGAAACTTAATACCGTTCCGTATTTTTCAATATATTCATCGGGCTTTTTCATCTATATCACCCTCTTGAAGTAAAAAACGGAATTTGACGTATCCACTATATCGCCGAGGCTTTTTAACTCGGATTCCCACATTTTTTCGGCAGCTTTTAACTTATCCCTGTTATAGGAAACCTTTAGATCTCCAGCCGAAAAATAACTCTCATCGTTAACGGTATAGCTGAGATAACGGTAATACGCGTAAACCGCCGCCGCGTTATCGAGCCTTTTTTTATCGCTTAAAAGCAAATCATCCTTAAACACAATCCCTTCCAGGTAATCTCTCGATTCGCTTACAAGTCCGCTCCAAACCTGAGCCTCCTGAGAACTGAGCCCCGAAATAAGTTTAAATCTCTCAAAAGTATTTTCAAAGCTCATAAGCGCCTCTTAGTAAGTAATCGCTTTAGCGGCTTCATTAAAGATTTTAGCGAAACCCGCTGTACAGCTTATAGCCGCTCTCTCAAGCTGGCGGTCGATAAGTTTATCGTAATCCGTTACAACATCGCCCGCCTGAACCATCTCAAGAGCGCAGTTCTTATCGATACCGATAAGTTTGCCCGAGGTGATTGACGGAGTATGAAGCAGATTGGCTCCGAGCGGAGTAATCATCTTTCCAGTTCCCTGGAAATTAAGACCGGCGTTGCTGTCCTTCATCTCGCTTAAAGAGAGAATAGTCTGCATAGCGTCGGTAGGCGCGAGAATCGTATTAAGCTCATAGGGGCTGAGATTTGCCCAAAGATTAACGAGATCCGCGTATGTAATACCGCTGTTTGAGTCGTTAAGGTTAATCAACGTACACGCGTTATTATTTCCGTCGCCGTTGATAAGCACATCCACCGCGTCCTTAAGCTGGGCTCTGCGGATATACGCGCCTATCTGATTAAGCGTTACGGTAAAGAGATCGAGTCTTTGGAAACGTAACGCCTCGTAAGAGGACACAAGCATTCTGCCCCTCTTATGAAGTTTAACGAGATTTTCCTGAGTCTTTACTACAGTCTGCGGAATAGCCGCGCCCTCGGAAACAACCTT
>CAJOHT010000044.1:0-9548 GCA_905234305.1 uncultured Ruminococcus sp.
GCTTAAAGCTACGTTTCAAACCGCCTGTTAATACTAAATCTATTTTCTATATCCTATACCCTGACTCTCACTTTACATTTCAGCTTAATCCCGTTTGTCTTAACGGAAATTACCGCTTTTCCGTTTCTCAAGCCTTTAAACTTACCCGAGGAAGCATTAACCTTAACGATACTGCTGTTGCTTGAGGCAAATGCCGCTTTTCCGACCTGACCGATAATTTTAAGCGCGTAAATTCTGCCCGCTTTTATATTAACCTTTGTTTTATTGAGCTTAGGATTTTTAACCGTAACGGTAAAAGTCTTTTTTACTCCGTTATTCGCTACGGTTATTTTAGCTTTACCCGCTTTTTTACCCGTAACCACTCCCGATGAACTCACCGAAGCGATACTTTTATCGGAGGATTTATACTTAGTTTTTCCAATACCGTTCTTTATCTCGGAATTGATCTTTATACTCCCCTTAACATAAACGGAGCCTGAGCTTTTCTTGAGTTTTACAAAGGTAGTATAGACATCCTCAAACTCAAAATCATATATATCCGCGTATTCCTTAGCTCCTGAATTCGGCGCTCCGCAGATTTTAAAATCAAGATACGGACGGTTAAAACCGTCTTCATAATAATATCCGAGCGCTCCCTCCATAACGGTTTTTACCGTAGGCGGAACCTTAATGCTTTTCAGGTTATCGCAGCTTTCAAAAGCCCATTTCCCGATTTTCTCAACCGTCTTGGGAATATCGACATTCTCTATTGAGGAAGCGAACAACGCATAATCTCCGATACTTTTAACTATATATCCGTTTACGGTTTCGGGGATTTTCAAATCCGCCGAAGCGTCGTTATAATCCGTTAATTCCGCGCTTCCGTCGGAAGTTAACAGAAAATCCATACCGTTATATGAGGCGCCGTTATATCCCATATTAAGGTCATAGAACTCAAACTTATGCTCCTTGCAGTAACCATCGGCTGCTGTGTTTTCATAACCGAAAATCTTAAAATCGGAGCGCTGGAAATCATAGTATTTTTTATCTGCCGAGTCGGTATCGTAATAATAGCCGAAAGCGCAGTAGCCTATCTCCTCAACTTCAGCGGGAATAACCGCGTAGGTCATATCCCAGCAATTCTCAAACGCCGACTCTCCGATTTTTCTGAGACTGTCGGGGAAACGGATTTCCGAAGTGAGTTTTACGCAGTTATAAAAAGCTGTAGTGCCTATACTTTCCAGCGAACTGCCCAGCTTAACACTCCTAAGGTTTTTTGAATCGGCAAACGCGCTGTCGGAAATACTCTTAAGAGTATCAGGCAAATAAACACTTTTTAAGGCGCTGTTTCTGAAAGCCTCTTCCCCTATCCCGACAACCTTAAAGCCGTTAAGGGTTTCGGGGATTTCCAAATCCGCCAACGTACCGCTGTATGAGGTTATAACAATGCCCTCATCGTTATATTCGACCTCATAATCTCCGATTTGGACCGCGTTCACATTAAACACAAAAACGCTTCCCAAAACAACAAACGAGAGCAGAACCGCTATTAACTTTTTCATAACATCCACTCTCCTTTGTGTAGATAATAACCGAATTAATCGGTATCCAGCTTAAGCACAGCCATAAACGCTTCCTGCGGAACCTCCACAGTACCGAGCTGGCGCATACGCTTTTTACCTTCTTTCTGCTTTTCAAGCAGCTTTTTCTTACGGCTTATATCGCCGCCGTAGCATTTAGCAAGTACGTCCTTGCGCATAGCCTTTACGGTTTCACGGGCGATAATCTTTCCGCCGATACACGCCTGAATCGGAACCTCAAAAAGCTGGCGCGGGATTTTATCCTTTAGCTTCTCCGCCATTTTACGCGCGCGGGGATACGCCTTATCTTTATGAATAATAAAACTCAAAGCGTCAACAATTTCGCCGTTAAGCATAATATCGAGCTTAACTAAATCGCTCTTTACGTACTCGGCAAGCTCATAGTCAAACGAAGCGTAGCCTCTTGTACGCGATTTAAGCGTATCGAAAAAGTCGTAGATAATCTCCGCGAGCGGCAGCTTATAATGGATATCCACACGGTCTGAGTCAATATAATCCATTCCGATAAATACTCCGCGCCTGTCCTGACAAAGCTCCATAATATTGCCGACATAATCGGCGGGTGAATAAATATGATAATCAATAAGCGCGGGGTCGGGATAATTAGTCGGGTTATCAATATTCTCAACGGTACCGTCGGTTTTATGTATCTTATAAATAACGCTCGGCGCGGTTGTAATAAGGTCTAAGTTATACTCTCGTTCAAGGCGCTCCTGGATAATTTCCATATGAAGAAGTCCCAAAAATCCGCAACGGTATCCGAAGCCTAACGCAACCGAGGTTTCGGGTTCAAACGTAAGCGAAGCGTCGTTGAGCTTAAGTTTTTCAAGAGCGTCCTTAAGGTCGCCGTATTTAGCGCCGTCGAGAGGATAAATTCCGCAGAACACCATCGATTGAGCCTCACGGTATCCGGGGAGCGGTTCCTCTGCAGGATTTTCGGTTAAGGTAATCGTATCGCCGACCTGAGCGTCTGAAAGCGACTTAATCGAAGCGGCGATATATCCAACCTCGCCCGCGTAAAGCGCGTCCGTCGACTCCATAGATGTCGCGTGCATAAGTCCGCATTCGACAACATTAAATCTTGAACCTGTAGCCATCAGCTTAAATTCGTCACCAGGATGAATCTGCCCCTCCATAAGACGTACATATATAATAACGCCCTTATACGAATCATAATAGCTGTCGAAAATCAATCCCCTTAACGGAGCGTTTATATCTCCCTCGGGAGCAGGAATATCGCTGACGATTTTCTCAAGCACATCATGGATATTAATCCCCTGCTTTGCGGAAATCCGCGGAGCGTCCTCAGCAGGAATACCGATAACATCCTCAATCTCGTTAATAACCCTTTCGGGGTCGGCTGAGGGCAGGTCTATTTTATTGACAACAGGAACAATCTCAAGTCCGCTGTCAACGGCTAAATACGTATTCGCGAGCGTCTGGGCCTCAATTCCCTGAGAAGCGTCGACAATCAGCACCGCTCCTTCACACGCGGCAAGCGAACGGCTGACCTCGTAGTTAAAATCAACGTGACCCGGGGTATCTATTAAATTAAGCAGATACTCATTTCCGTCATCCGCGTTATAAACAGTAGTAACGGCGCGCGCCTTTATCGTAATGCCTCGCTCGCGCTCAAGCTCCATATCGTCAAGAATCTGAGCCTCCATATCGCGTACCGCGACGCTTTTTGTAAGCTCAAGTATACGGTCGGCAAGCGTACTTTTTCCGTGGTCTATATGCGCTATTATTGAAAAATTCCTAATTTTATCCTGTTCAAATTTCAACTCAATCACCTATACATAATAATTCATTATATTATACCATATTTTTATTCTCCTCGTCAATCCGTGCATTCCCTATTTTAAGTCCATCTCCCCCTGGCCATAGTGCCGCTATCAAGTTTTGGATATATTGGATAGGTTCTGCTAAAAAAAGTAGGAAGTGGAAAGTGATAAGCGGTAAGTTCTAAAAACTGCGAACCGAGAACTGTGAACTGCTTACCTCCTTCTATTGCTTATTACATAAAAATCGGTCGGAAGCAACGCTTCCAACCGACCTGTTAATTGTTAATTAAATTGTTAACTCTGTATCGCCTGCGGATGCTTATACGGTATACAGAACGCTACCGTTACGGCGTGGTCGCCTACTCTCTCGAGGTTCGTAAGAAGCTCGATAAAGATAATTCCCGCTTCCGCGCTGCATTCGCCAGACGCGAGACGTCTAATATGATTCTGCCTGAACAGTTCGCAGTACTCGTCAATCTGATCCTCAGCCCTCATAACCGCTTCGGTTAAATTCGGATCCTTGCTCTGATTTGCGAACATATAGAAGCTGTCCTCAAGAATCTGCTGTACTACTTCAAACAGCGTTTTAAGTTCCTTTTTAGCTACGTCGCTTAATACAACTTCTCCGCTGATTATCTGGGAAGCGCTTTCGCAGATATTCTCGCTTCGGTCTCCTATACGCTCCAAATCCTGGATAGCGTTATACATAGCGCCCATAACCTTTCGGTCATAGTCCATTATATCAAGACCGTTAATCTTAACGATATACTTAGTAATACTGTTAGTCAGTTTATCGACTACCTTCTCATTTTCCTCGACCTTCTGAATAGCCTTAGCGTTTCCGTTTACAGCCGCGTCATATGCCCAATCAAAACTATCGCGCGCAAGCTGCGCAAGACGGGCGCACTCTTTTTCAGTCTGCTGAACAGCTACAGGAGGCGTGGTAAGAATACGGGAATCGAGATATACGGTAACTCCGTCATCATCTTCATCCTTATCAGGCATAATAAGTTTAGTGAGTTTTATCAGAATACCCGACGCAGGCATCAGCATAAGCGTTCTTATAATATTGAATACGATATGTACCGCAGAAATCTGTCTGGGAACATTATTCCTAAGACCAGGGATATTCGTAAACAGCTTTACGACCGAGAAATCCGTCGGCGCTATCGCTATCGTAACTCCCATAAGAATTACCGCGCCGATAAAGCACATTATAAAGTTAAACAGCGCCGCTTGCTTAGCCTGACGGTTAGCTCCCGCCGCACTCAAGAACACAGGCATACACGCGCCGACGTTCATACCGTAGATAATATAAACGCAGCTCTCAAGCGTCACGGCTCCGCTCATACCGAGCGCCATCAGAATACCGACCGTAGCGGATGAACTCTGCATAATCGCGGTAATCAGGAGTCCGAGTAAAAATCCGAGCAAAGGGGAAGAAATCGTGCTGATAAAATCAAGGAACGGTTTTGAGTGTTTAAGTCCGTCGAAGCTCTCGCTCATAAACGTCATACCCATAAACAGAATACCGAATCCCGCGGCTATCTGAGCATAGTAACGGTAATTATTCTTTTTAACAAAGATAATAACCGCGACACCTACAAACGTAAATATCGGCACAATATCCTTGATATTGATTGAAAGGAGCAGCGAGGTTGCCGTAGTACCGATTTTTGAGCCGAAAAGTATTCCGACCGACTGTCCGAGATTCATAAGTCCCGCGTTAACAAAACCGATTACCATAGCGTCGGTAGCCGCCGAACTCTGGATTACGGCTGTCACCAACACGCCGACAAGCATAGCAAGATACTTATTACTCGTTATTTTTTCAAGCAGCGTTCTCAGTTTGGAACCCGCAGCAAGTTCAAGGCCTTCACCCATAAACTTCATACCGAACAGGAAGAGTCCAAGTCCGCCTAAAACGCCTATTATATCATAAACTGACATAATTCCCTCCTCAACAGGGAGTTCTTTAATTCCGCCGCCAACAGCATTCTACTCCAAAAAAGTTATCTTCAAAGTTAAATGTCAGGCGAAATAAAAGAAAAACTTTTTATTCGTTTTTATGGTGAAAAATCGCCAAATTCCACCATTTTCATAATAATATATATTTCTCAAGAATTTATTCTTTTTTAGAATTATTGAAAAATTTTTATGCGTTGTTTTCCTCTTTAATTTCGGGAAGCGCGGGGTCAACATAAACTGTACGGTTATTTACAAATATTACCATACCTGGTTTAGCTCCCGCAGGCTTGCTCACATCCTTTATCAAGGTATAGTCCACAGGCACGTTCGAGCTTTCCTTAGCCTTACTATGGAACGCCGCAACGCGCGCCGCTTCAATCACCGCGGTTTCGGTAATCTCCCTGCCCTCAGTTATAACGATTGTATGCGAACCCGGGATATCCTTAGTATGGAACCAAAAGTCGCGCTTTCGGGCAGTTTTTAAAGTCAGCTCATCGTTCTGCTTATTATTCCTGCCAACTAATACCTTAAAGCCGTCGGAGGTCATATACTCTAAAGGTGCAAGCGGCTGCGGCTTTTTACGGGCATTTTTATTACGCTTTATATATCCCTGTTCCATAAATTCCAGGCGAATCTGAGAAAGCTCCTTTTCGCTAACCGCTCTCGAAAGCTCATCCCTCAACGTTTCAAGATACTCCAGCTCCTCCTCGCCATTTTTTATCTGAACCGTCAGCACCTGTTCGGCGGTTTTTGCCTTATTATAGTTCTTATAATACCTCTGGGCGTTCTGAGCGGGAGATATCGCGGGATTGAGCTTAATTTCAATCATAGCATTATTCTCGTCATAAAAGTTTTCGACAGTTACGCTCTCGGCTCCGCGTTCAATACGATAGAGATTCGCCTGAAGCAAATCGCCCTTAATCCTGAGTTCCTCTCTATCCGCACAATTTTCAAGCTCCTGCTTCTGAATATTAATCTTATTCGAAGTCCTGTGGATAAGATTTGTAAGAATTTTTGACAAATCCGCGGATTTAACCCTCATTCGGTCAATACTGTCGCGCTCATAATAAAAGCTGTCCAAAAGCCTGCTGAAGCTCTCAAAACGTTTACTTTCGCATAAAGAACCGTACTGTTCTATAAACATATACGACGTCTCAAACGGCTTGCTGTCGCCCTTATGATAAAGCATATAAGGCTCGCCCTTGCAGGTAAGCGTTATATCGGCGAGCTTTTCAATCTCCTTCTCAAGCCTGAGCTTATCCTCCTCGCCGAGGGTTTTGTTACTGAGCATTTTATCTCCCGACGTTCTAAACTCAAGCTCGCGGCAGGTCAACGGCGCTATTCCCTCGACCGCTCCCAAAACCGCCTTATTAAGCTGTTTTTCTGCGGGAGTATTGATTATTCTTTCAACTGCCTTATACGGTTTTTCCAGCAATATATTAACCTTATCCTGCGGCTCGGGGAATTCATATTTTATATTTGGCAGCACTATTCTTTTTGACGACATTGTCATATCAACCCGCTTAAGCGCGTCGATAATAACTCCGTTTCCGTCGACAAGGATAACATTACTGTACTTACCCATTATCTCAACTACTACGGTTATTTTGACAGTATCTCCGAGTTCGTTAACACATTCAAACTCAAGACTCACAATCCTGTCCAAACCGCGCTGATAAACGTCAACGAGCTTTCCCGAGCCCAGCCGCTTTCTCATAAGCATACAGAGCATCGGCGGTTTAGCGGGATTTTCTACGCTGTATTCGGTAAAATGAACGCGCGGAGAATTGGCTCTTGTTGGGAGCAAGAGCTTTTTATTTCCTCCGAGCGAGCGAAGGTTTATTAAAATTTCATCTCTGTTAGGCTGATAAATCTGCGAAATCCTTGCGCCTAACGCCTGAGTTTTAAGCTCATTCACAATATGATGAAGCATTATCCCGTCAAACGCCATTTTTAAATCTCCTCGTCACCACTTGCAGTCCCTCTCTAAATACGCTATCCCCCTAACCCTAGATCCTATGTCAGGTTTTGGATAGCACATAAAGGTTCTGCTATAGACTTATTACTTATTATCTATTATTTATTATCTAGATAATATCCCCTAACCTTTTACCCTTATCAAATTTTGGATACATAGGATAGGTTCTACTATAGACTTATTACTTATTATCTTTTACCTATTACTTATTACCTATTACTTATTACTTATTATCTATTACCTATTACCTATTTATGGTACTTTCCGTTATTCATAATCTCAAACGCTCTGTAAATCTGCTCGGTCAGTACAACCCTCGCCATCTGGTGAGGAAATGTCATTTTACTCATCGAGAGCTTTAGCGTGCTTTTCGCTTTAACCTCATCGCTCAAGCCCCAGCTTCCGCCGATTATAAAATCCACGGTACTGCTGCCAGATAACGCTATATCCGAGAGCTTTTGGGATAGCTGCTCGGAACTCAGAATCTTACCCTCGATACACATCGCGATAAGGCTCGAGCCCTTTGAAATCGCGTTGATTATGCGCTTCCCTTCAGCATTCAATATCGCGTCGATTTGAGCGGCATTAGGATTGTTATAAGTTTTTTCTTCATCAAGCTCAATGATATTGAACTTACAGAAAGCAGACAGCCGTTTTCGATATTCCGAAATCGCATCCGTCCAATACTTTTCTTTTATTTTCCCGATACAAATTATATTAACACTAAGCATATTTCACCTTTAAAAAACAACTGATTTCCCTCGTGTTTCACTGGGAACCGTATCCAGCGTAAAATCAAGATTACGCTTCATTCCAAGCTCAACAAGCCTTCCAAGACTGGTATTAAGAGCTAAATCGGGGGTATTATTATTCTCTGAAATATGCCCGAGCATCAGTCTTATATTCCCGCACCTTATAAATTCGGCAAGCTCATCGGCGCATGCTTCGTTACAAAGATGACCTCTTTCGGATAGAATCCTGTATTTTACATTAGGAGGATATATTCCGTTTTTCAGCATATTAATATCGTGATTGGACTCGATCACCGCGAAATCACTTGTCCTTAAAAACTCCCGCACGCCATCGGTCATAATCCCCATATCTGTCGCCACGCAGGCGGTTCTTCCGTCAGACGTATGCACCTTAAAACAGCAGCTTTCACGCGCGTCATGAGGGGTATCGCGCCGCTCAACAAGCATATCGCCTATCTCAACTTTATCTTCAATTACATCGGTTATATTCTCAGGACATATAAAATTCTTCTCCGCCATAGCCTCAAGCGTACCCTCGGACGCATAAACCTTTAGATTATGCTTTTTAGCGAACACACGGACTCCCGCGCAATGGTCAATATGCTCGTGGGTTATAAAAACCGCGCCAATTGATTTAATATCTATTTCGTTTAAACTGAGTGCCTGCTCAAGTTGCTTACAACTTCGCCCCGCGTCAATAAGCACTCCCTCGCCTGACGAGCCGATATAATAACTGTTTCCTTTGCTTCCCGAAAAAAGCGGAACCACTTTAGCCAAATCTATCTCTCCTAAAAATCCAAATTCTTTATAATTATAACATATTAATCGTTTAAAATAAAGACAAAAAAGCATAACACAAAAATGTGTCATGCCTTAATATAAAACATAAAACTATAAAACGGCTGCCTTTCGGCAACCGTTTCAGTCGTGCTTTTCGTGGGCAAGGTAAATAGGTACGCACGCTATAGCTACAAAAAGCAAAAGCATCACGGGACCTACTCCCTCGATACCGCTCCTCGTAAGAGCAGCGATAAAAAACATTGCCGCAATAAGGCAGAGGACCAGCACACAGCTCACTGCCTTAATATGTTTCTGAAACATATTCTTTTTTCCTCCGTTTTCACACACTCATCCAAATGGGATTTCATTATAATTCGCGGAAAGAAAAAAGTCAAGCGCAATTACAACAATTTTCTACAATGTAACAATATTGTAAAAAAGAATTATTATTTCGTTAAGGAATAATTATAATTTCAATAAAGAAAAACAATTATTTGTAACCATTCTTATTTTTGCTCTGCCAATTCCAGCTGTCGCGGCACATATCCTCTAAATTCTTTTCAGCCTTCCAGCCGAGTATTTTTTCAGCCTTTTCAGGATCAGCATAACACTCTGCGATATCTCCGCTTCGGCGGGGCTTTATCGAATAAGGGATTTCAAGGTCGTTTACTCTCATAAATGTATTAACGATATCGAGAACGCTGTA
>CAJOHT010000044.1:9572-11680 GCA_905234305.1 uncultured Ruminococcus sp.
TTCACAACCCTTATGCTCGGCAGCATAATCGAGCGCTTTAACGTGAGCCTTAGCCAAATCCACAACATGGATATAATCGCGCACGCCCGTACCGTCGGGAGTCGGGTAATCGTTTCCGAAAACGCCGAGTTCCTTAAGTTTACCTGCCGCTACCTGAGTAATATACGGCATAAGGTTATTAGGAATACCGTTAGGATCCTCGCCGATACGTCCGCTTTCGTGAGCGCCTATCGGGTTAAAATACCTGAGAAGCACCACTGAAAGATTTTCTTCGGCACTAGCCGTATCAGTCAAAATCTGCTCATTCATCAGCTTAGTCCAGCCGTATGGATTTGTACAGCCTGTAGGCATACCCTCAACGAGCGGGACAGTCTCGGGGACTCCGTAAACCGTCGCTGATGAGCTGAACACAAAATTATCCACACCGTATTTTTTCATAGCCTCTAAAAGCGTTAAAGTGGAGTCCAGGTTATTGCGGTAATATCTAAGAGGGATTTCGCAGCTCTCTCCTACCGCTTTTAAACCCGCGAAATGAACAACCGCCTCAAAATCATTTTCGGAAAACATTTTATCAACGGCTTCTTTATCGCATACATCAATCTCATATACGGGAATCTTTTTGCCTGTGATTTCCTCAACACGCTTAACCGCTTCGGGACAACTGTTGTCATAATTATCGGCAATAACGGGTTCATAGCCCGCGTTAATTAACTCTATGCAGGTATGGGAACCAATATATCCCGCCCCGCCTGTAAGTAAAACACTCATTTCTTTATTTGTCAGCTCAGGCGCTGACATTCCTTTCTAAAGATTTTTAACTCTTAATTCTTACCTCTTAATTGTTATTGGCTCAGGATAATCCTCTCCAAACGTCTCGACTGTTACTTCTTCCATAATCTGAGCGTCAAGAGGCTTATCCGAAAAATCGGTATCGCACTCGGCGATTTCATCAACAACATCCATACCCTCTATTACCTTACCGAAAGCGGCATACTGGCCGTCGAGATGCGGAGCGTTCTTATGCATAATAAAGAACTGGGAACCAGCGCTGTCTGGCATCATGGAGCGCGCCATAGATAAAACGCCCTCGCTATGTTTTAAATCGTTCATAAATCCGTTAGCGGAAAATTCGCCCTTAATCGAATACCCGGGACCGCCTACGCCGGTACCCTCGGGACATCCGCCCTGGATCATAAATCCGTAGATTACCCTATGGAATGTAAGACCGTTATAATAGCCCTTTTTTATTAGGCTTATAAAATTATTTACGGTATTGGGAGCGGTTTCGGGATAAAGCTCAGCCTTAATAACCTTACCGCTGTTCATTTTTATCGTTACAACAGGATTGCTCATATAATCAGCCTTTCTTTTTAAGTATAAATATATAATAGCGTATTTCTCATAATTTATCAAGTTTCATTTGTATTTTTCAGAAAGTTGTGATATTATAGTTTTATCGAACTAACCAAAGAGGTGTTTAGTAAATGAAAATTCAGGAAAGCGCTGAAGATTATCTCGAAACTATACTTATTCTGAGCAAGTCAAGAGAACACGTACGCTCTATAGATATCGTTAAACATATGAGCCTAAGCAAACCGAGCGTAAGCGTAGCTATGAAAAAGCTAAGGGAAAACGGCTACATAACTATGGACTCCGACGGTTATATCACATTAACCGAAAGCGGAGATACTATCGCGCGCAAAATTTACGAACGCCACGTGTTTATTTCGCAATGGCTTGAGGATTTAGGCGTTAACAGCGAAACCGCTATGAAAGACGCCTGCAGAATCGAACACGTCCTCTCGGACGAAACCTTTGACGCGATAAAAAACAAATACGGCGGAAAGCGCTGCAAAGATTGCGAAGAATGCCGATAAGATAACAAAAAAAATTAAATCTGCCCGTAGCACAGCTGGATACTGCAACAGACTCCGACTCTGTAGATCGCTGGTTCGAATCCAGTCGGGCAGGCCATAAAAAAACACATCCTAAATGGGTGTGTTTTTTTATTCAAGTATTTAATACTTCCCAGTTTTCATACGCTTTTTCGAGTTCAGAATGCTTCAACTCCAGCTTCTCGGTAAGCTCAGTAAGTTTTTCAAAATCTT
>CAJOHT010000045.1 GCA_905234305.1 uncultured Ruminococcus sp.
CCTTTTCGATTTTCTCGGCAAGCTCGGGATTGCTGAGGAGAAGATCCTTAACATTCTCGCGTCCCTGTCCTAAGCGTTCGCCGTTATAGCTGAACCATGCGCCGGCTTTCTGGATAACGTCCGCTTTAACCGAAAGGTCTACAAGCTCGCCGATACGGCTGATGCCCTGACCGTACATAATATCGAATTCGGCTTCCTTAAACGGAGGCGCTATTTTATTCTTAACTACCTTGGCGCGTGTACGGTTTCCTATCATTTCGCCGTTTAGCTTAAGGGTTTCTATTCTTCTAACGTCGATTCGTACGGAGGAGTAGAATTTAAGCGCGCGGCCGCCCGTAGTAACTTCGGGGTTGCCGTAAACTACGCCGACCTTTTCGCGAAGCTGGTTAATAAAGATAGCTACGCAGTTGCTCTTGTTAATAGCGCCCGCGAGCTTTCTTAATGCCTGCGACATAAGGCGCGCGTGAAGACCTACGTGGCTGTCGCCCATTTCACCCTCGATTTCCGCCTTCGGTACGAGAGCCGCTACCGAGTCGACTACGATTACGTCGATAGCTCCGCTGCGGATAAGTGCTTCGGCAATTTCGAGCGCGTCCTCGCCTGTATCAGGCTGAGAAACTAAGAGCGAGTCAATATCTACTCCGAGAGCCTGAGCGTAAACGGGGTCGAGCGCGTGTTCAACGTCGATAAACGCAACATTGCCGCCGTTTTTCTGACCCTCAGCTATGCAGTGGAGCGAGAGGGTAGTTTTACCCGAGGACTCGGGTCCGTATATTTCTACAATTCTTCCTCTGGGCAGACCGCCTATTCCGAGGGCTATATCAAGCGAAAGAGAGCCTGTGGAAATATGGTCAATCGCCATATGCTGATTCTGTCCGAGGCGCATAACCGCGCCCTTGCCGAACTGTTTTTCAATCTGAGTCATTGCTGTTTCAAGAGCTTTTGCCTTATCAACTGCCATTTTCATTACCTCCGTTTTTCAGTATTCAAAATAGTTTAAAAACTTACTATCCAATTATAAAATATTGTCGGAAAAAAATCAATATAAACGGGTTAAAAATCTCGAACAAATTTTCTAAAACTATATCAAAGTCCCATAAACGGCCCTTTGAACGCCGCCTAAATCCAAATCAGCACCGATATCGGAGTAGTTATTCTGTTCCAAGAGTTTTTTTACCGCCGAAAACTGTCCTTCGCCAATTTCAAAAGCCATCATTGAGCCGCTTTTAAGTTTAGCTGAATAAAGTTCGATTATAGGTTCGTAAAAATCGAGACCGTATTTTCCGCCGTCGAGCGCCATTTTCGGCTCGTAGGAAATCTCTTTTTGCAGCGTTTCTATTTCGTCTGTTGATACGTACGGGGGGTTGGAGAGAATAAGGTCAAAATAGCCGTTTGGGAAATCCCCGTAAACCTTAAAAACATCCCCTGCGATAACCTCGACAGAGACTTTGTTAAGGGTTATATTCTGACAGAGATAGGGGAGAGCGTCGGCGGATTTCTCGACCGCATAAACCTCGGCATCGGTTTCTTTCGAGATCGCTATCGCGAGCGCTCCGCTTCCCGAGCATAAATCAAGCACCTTAGCGTGCTTCTTATCCTCGAGAAATTTAAGGCAGCGCCTTAAAAGTACCTCGGTATCGTCCCTCGGAATCAGCACTCCTTTGCCTACCTTGAACTTATATCCGTAAAATTCCCATTCGCCGAGAATATACTGGAGAGGTTCTCCGCATAGTCTCCTGCCTAAAAGCGTTATGAACTCAGCGCCTTTTTTATCGTCGGCTATCGGGTTATCTGTAGAAAGCTGCAGCTTGTTCACGCCGAAAACCTTTTCGATAAGGCACATAGAATTAAAGGCAGGATCCGAAATTCCTGCCTTATCTAATTCCTCTTTAGCTTTATTATATAAAAACTTAACAGCAACCATTTTTCACAATATCCGAGCCGTCGTCGGGTATAACGGCTTCTATAGCGGCAATAGCGATTTCGCACATTTTCTCGTCGGGTTCCTTTGTAGTAACTCTCTGAGCCCAAAGTCCCGGAGCGGCGATAATGCGCGTGAGTTTGTTATCGTGCCTGCCGCAGAATTTTATAAGCTCGTATCCGATACCCATAGTAAGCGGTAAAAGGAGTATTTTTATAAGCGGTCTTAAGAACATTCCCTTAGGGATAAACAGACCGATTATAATACCTACGAGAAGCATAAGAAGGATAAAGCTCGTACCGCATCTCGGGTGGAAGCGTTTCATTTTCATAACGTTTTCCGGAGTAAGTTCAAGCTCGTTTTCGTAACAGAAAATCGTTTTATGCTCGGCTCCGTGATATTGGAAAACTCTTTTCATATCGGGAGTCATTGAAATAATAAGAATATAGGATATGAAAATAACGATTTTTAAAATACCTTCGATTACCGACTGCCAGAACGCGATACCCTCGCCGCCCTTAGCTAAAACAGGGAACGCCATTCCTAAGAGCCCGAAAAGCCAAGTCGGCAGGAAGAAGAATAAAAGTATCGCGAGTCCAACGCCGATAAGGCTGGAAACTACCATAAGAATTTTCATCAATACGCCGCTTGACTCTTTCTCGTTCTCTTTATCTTCTTTATTTTCTTCCGTTTTTTCTTCTTTTACTTCGGGAGCTTTTTCAGCTTTTTTGCTGTCTTTTTTCTTTTTGTCCTTTGAGGTTTCCTCCTCCTCGGCGCCTTCCATCGCCTTGTCCGCGGAAATCATAAGGCTCTTATAGCTTAAGCGCATAGAGTCTATCATTCCCGAAACTCCTCGTATAAGCGGCAGCCTCCAGAATTTTGAGGACTGGCTTAAGAACTTCATATTGATGTCCTCGGTATAGATTCCGCCGTCGGCGGTTCTTACGGCTACCGTGTTTTTCTTAGGACCTCTCATCATAATGCCCTCAATCAGCGCGCTTCCGCCGATTGAGGTAATTTTTTTTGTTTCGTTTTTGTTACTCATAAAATCACCTGTATATAAATGCCGAATTCAGCAAAAATTAACTTTCGTTAAGAACGGGCAGCGTAATAGTAACGGTAGTTCCTACGCCTACGCCCGATTCAATTTCCAACGTACCCTTATGGAGCTGTATAATCTCATCGGCTACCGCGAGTCCGATACCCGAGCCGTTGACTTTCTGATTGGCTTTGTAGAATTTTTCCTTTACCTTCGGTAGATCCTCCGCGGGAATTCCGCAGCCCGTGTCGGTTATTGTGATTGTAATATTATCGGGGCCGGATTTTTTATCGTAAATTATTTCTATAGCGACTACTCCATCCGCGGGGGTATATTTAAGGGCGTTGTCAATAACGTTAATAAATACCTGCTTAAGGCGGTTCCTGTCACCGTATACGGGCGGGTAAATCTCGACAGGCTCGTCGTAGATTAAGTGCTTGCCCTCGTTAACGGCTCTGTCCTTAAGCATATAAATTACCTCGTCGAGTTCCGCGAGAATATCGAGCTTTTCGTTAATAAGCACCATTCTTCCCGTCTGAATACGCGAGAAGTCCAAAAGCTCCTCAACAATTCCCGTTAGGCGACCGCTTTCCTTAATAATTACGCCCATACCCTTGTTGAAGGTTTTTCGGTCGAGCTTTTTCCTGCCCGAAAGCTGCATAGTCTCTGCCCAGCCCTTAATCGCCGTAAGCGGAGTTCTGAGTTCGTGGGAAACGCGCGAGATAAAGTCGTTTTTCATCTGTTCGGTAGCCTCTAAATCCTTCGCCATATTATTAATGGAGTCGGAGAGTTCGCCGATTTCGTCGTTATTTCTTTTTTCTATTTTTGTGCTGAAATCTCCGTGGGCGATTTTGTTGGCGGTTTCGGTAAGCTCCCGTACGGGGGCTACGATAGAGCGGACAAAATGCGCTCCCGAGAAAATAATAATAAACAGTATAAGAAGCCCCGCGAAAATAATAATCGCGGAAATAAGTATTACGCGGTTAGAAATATCCGCGGTAGATACAACATAGCGTAAAGCGCCTACAGTATAGCCGTTGTGATTTTTTATAGTACGCACATAGGTCGTAACGGGTTCTCCCGAAACGGTATATGTACTCGTAAAGGCTGCGCCGCTTTTACTGTTTTTAGCCGCCTCAAAATCCTTGGTATCCTCGTTTTCGTCGTAGGAGAAGCCTGTTGAGGTAAGGACAATTCTTCCCGTGGAGTTTAAAACCATAGCCTCCATTTCTTCCTTGTGGCGGAAGTTTTCGACATAAGCCGCCGCGCCCGAGGAAAAGGCGGTGGAGTTATCCGCTTCGTAATTCTCAAAAACGGAGGTAAGCTCCTCGCCCGCGTAGGTCAGGGTTCTTTCAACTTCATTATTAAAAAGGCAGACGGTTCCGTAGACAAGGCCTGTAACGATAAGTATTATTATCAGAACCATAAGCAGCATTGTACTGAAAATCCAACGCCTGGTAATACCCTTTAACAAAGCCCTTCTGCCTCCTTTTAGATTAATTCATAAGGGGTAATCAGTTAGTATCCCATTTATAGCCGAGACCCCATACCGTAACGATATACTTCGGGTTGGACGGCTCGTCCTCAACCTTCATTCTTAAGCGGCGGATATTAACGTCGACGATTTTTTCCTCACCGACATAAGCGTCGCCCCATACGTGGCTTAAAATATCCGTACGGTCGAGAGTTTCCCCTGGGTTGGAGAAGAAGTATTCCATAATCTGGAACTCAACCTGAGTAAGCTCGATAACCTCGCCGTTTTTGAGCAGAGCGCGGTTCCTGAGATTTAAAGTAAAGTTTCCTGAGTGAAGCTCTTCCTTAAAGTTATTTTCCGCGTTAGCCTGAGCGAGCGAAACTCTTCTGTGCAGCGAATCTACTCTCGCTAAAAGTTCTGAGGGGGAGAACGGCTTTGTAACATAGTCGTCGGCTCCGAGCATAAGTCCCGTAACCTTATCCATTTCCTGAGTTTTCGCGGAAAGCATAATGATTCCAAGACCGCCGTTTTTGTTCCTGAGTTCCTTGCAAACCTGGAATCCGTCGATACCGGGCAGCATAACGTCCAGAATAGCGACGTCGAAATCGCCGCCGTTTTCGTCATAGCGCTTTAAAGCGGCTTCGCCGCTGTCAGCCTCGACAACCTCATATCCGGCACGTTGCAGGTTAATTACGACAAAGTCGCGGATAGCGGATTCATCCTCGCAAACAAGTACCTTTTTCATTTCTGAAACCTCCGTTTAGTTAATTAAAACTTCTTTATAATCAGTCGCTGTTATCATTCAGCGAAAAGTTTTCCTTAAGTGTATCCCCGCTTACGCTTATGGGGGGATCGTCCTCGATTTTATAGGCGTAAATATACTGGTTATAGCTCTCGATTGTCGAGTAGCCTGCCATATCGTCGGTTGAGGTTCCGACGTCAAATACCTTAAAGCTCACTATTAAACCGTCTGCCGAATCCGAGTCCTTTTTGTAAATCTTCATAACGCGCTTATCGCTTGAAAGAGTGGTAACGGTAGTGTCCGAAAAACTCTCGGGAAGTATAAAATAGTAACCGTAATCCTTATCGGATACGCATTTCAGTTTAGTTTCGAGCTTGTTTTTATGTGTATTTATACCGCTCCAGTTTATTATCGGCGCAAGGGTCTCGCTCTCGGGAACGGATTTGATCGAAACGCTTTTTACTGTCGGGATCTCGATAAAGCCGTCATCGTCGATATCGGTGCAGTTTATTTTCTCGTTACGTACGGTAGAAATAATCTTTTTCACTGCCGTTACGGGGAAATTAAGGAGTTTCATTTTATCGGGATTATAGTAGATTACCTGGCTGGAGTACCCGTTTTCGATAATTCCGTCAACCGTAACGCCCATAGTATCCTTGTTTAATAATCCCGAGTTTATGTTCTCGAACTTGATAACGTTTTGATCCATATCGCATTTCGAGAGGATATAAAGCTCGTTGTTGTCGTAGTCTGTCAGAACCGCCTGAGCGTCGGTCTGGTCAGAATTTAAATCGAAAGTGAGAAGCTCGCTTCCGCCGTCTTTATCGTAGTCGCCCGTAGTAAACGCCGAATAACTCCTCGAGAAATCCTCTTTAGAGGACTTGCCGTTTTCGGGGTCATAGTTAAATATATTGAGTGTGTTAGAGCCTGTACCCTGAGAGGAAAAGCCTGTAAAAATCTCCTTAACGCCGTCGTAGTCGTAATCGGCGAACTGAACGCAGTCGACGTCGGGGTAGCCGAGCTTAAAGCTGCCGCTTACCTTCCAGCTTCCGCCCTTATCGTACATAACGAGCAGGTTTGTCGATTTTTCATCATCCTCGGTTCGGTAGAAGGCTATAGCTTCTTCCTTTTTATCTCCGTTTAAATCCTCGGTAATAATAGCCGAGCGGTAAAGTCCGCTTAAGGGATATTTAAGTTTATAGCTTTCCTGAGCGGTTTGCTCGATAAGGCTTTCGAGTTTAGCCTCGCGTCCCGTATTTTTCGGAGGATGCAGAAGCGAGGAGTCGTCAAGTCCCAGTGAACATCCGCCCGAAAGCACGCATACGCAGAGTATTAACGCCGTAAAAACTGCTTTGATTTTCATCTAATCTCTTCCAATATTTTCAGCTATACAGTATTTTATCTTTATTCCTTCGTCCGAGAACATTTTCTCGTGTTCCGTCATAGGAGTAGTATTCCTGTCGATTTCGCTTGAGTGCAAATCGTATGTAAGAGTTTTGACTTTAAAGCCTTCGCTTTTAAAGTACTCGAGGCTTTCCTCAAAAAGCTCGTCGTCGTCGGTTTTAAAATGGATTTCCTTACCGTTCTCTAAAAGCTGTTTATACAGCTTCAGCTTTCTCGGATGGGTAAGCCTGCGTTTTTTATGTTTTTCGCGGGGCCAGGGGTTACAGAAATTTATATAGATCCGCTGAATAGCGTCGTCTTTTCCTATTATTTCGTCCAGCATATCGACGTTATAACGGGTCAAGGCGATATTGTTTATTTCCTTGTTCTTTTCCTCGAAGAGCTTTACGATATTTCTGCGTCCGACTCCGAGCATATCGAGCTTTATATCTACCGCGATATAATTTATATCAGGGTTTAAGAGCGCGATTTGGCCGACAAACGAGCCTTTCCCGCAGCCGACCTCGAGCATAATCGGATTACCGTTTTTAAAAAAATCCTTCCATCGGTTTTTATATTCTTTAGGTTCGGCGATATAGAAATCGCACGCCGAAAGCTCGGGCTCAGCCCATTTCTTTTTTCGTATTCTCATTAAAACCAATCCACTTATTTTACATACTTACACTTATAATCAAAATACATTATAACAAATAATTACAAATATTGCAAATCTTTTTTACAACCTTTTCATTTCA
>CAJOHT010000046.1 GCA_905234305.1 uncultured Ruminococcus sp.
TAGCGGTAATGCTTTCCGCCTAAGTCTTTCTCGATAAATTCCTTGAGTCCGCTGGAAGTAATCGAGTCGGTGACAATTGTGCCGCCGTCGTTGCCCTCGAGCGCGATAGCCGAGGCTAAGGCTACTAAGCGGTTGCGGTTGATTTCGTTGCCGCTTTTATCGACCGCTCCGCCGCGGTCTACGTCGGTGTCGAAAATAACGCCCATATCCGCGCCGTTTTCGAGTACGGCTTCGGTAATCGACTTCATAGCTTCCTTATTTTCGGGATTAGGCACGTGATTCGGGAACATCCCGTCGGGCTCGAGATAACGGCTGCCCGAGGTATCGGCGCCTAAGCTCTCGAGAACCTCGGCGTAAAATCCGCCAGCGCCGTTGCCCGCGTCTACTACGATATGGAAGCCCTTTAGAGGCTTGTCATAATCCTTGGAGTTAACGCCCTTTTTTATAATATCGGCTAAATGTGCCTTGTAACGGCTCATATAATCGCAGTCCTCAATCGAACCGATTTCCGAGTAGGCGGGTTGTTCGCCGTTTTGGGCAAGCACGAGGATTTTTTCGATATCGCTGCCCTCTAAGCCGCCCTCGCGTGTAAAGAATTTTAAGCCGTTGCGGTTAAAGGGATGGTGGCTGGCGGTGATTTGAACCGCGCCGTCGCATTTTATATCGACCGTAGTCATAAACATCGACGGGGTGGACGCTAGTCCGCAGTCAAGCACGCGCGCTCCCGCTTTTTTAAATTCATTCGCAACTGTATTTACAATTCTCGGACCGCTTATGCGGCTGTCGCGTCCGATTGAAACGGTAAGCTCGTTGCAGGGCTTCTGTACCTTTTCCGAAAGCCATAGCGCGAAGCCGTTAGCCATATTTGCTACAACCTCGTCGGTTAAGTTTACAGGCTGACCCTCTACTCCCTCAAGAGCTACTCCGCGTATATCTGTTCCGCTTTTAAATTTTTTATAATCTATCATAGTTATACTCCTTTATGCGTTATGAGTTTATTATACAATAAAGCAGTAAAATTAACAATATGTATTTATAAGGATTTAAGGTATAGTATAAAATAGCCTTAAGCCCTGAAAGTAAACTTTGTGAAACTTGTAAAATGTTTTTTGTCAATCGTTTTTAAGTAAGTATAAATTGACGAAGCGGTAACAAATAATTTGACGAACCCTGTTACCATTGTAACAACTAGTTGTGAGAATTGCACAAAATCGCTAACGAATAGTTGTGCAATTTAGCTTTTTGTTAGTTATAATGCACAAATAGATTTTCAAAAAACTATTGACTTTCCCGAAAAAATGGATATAATATTTATTGTCAAGTGAATAAACCACTTGAGAGTTTTCGGTTGACAAGCAACCGATAGCGAATTGCCAAATGGTAAATGGCTACAGAAAATTGAAAAGGAGGTCAGAATGATGACACCGATTCTCAACATGCATGACATCAATGTTTCTGAGTTCTTAGCTGTGCTTGATACCTGCGAAGGCAACGTATTTCTCGTTACCAGAGACGGAGATAAACTTAATCTCCGAAGCAAACTCTCACAGCTCGTCGGCTTAACTCAATTAATTGAGGGTGGAAGGATAGCAGAAGCATCGATTGTATGCGAAAATAAGAACGACGAGTGCAAGCTTTTCCGACTGAATATGTTCAGGGACGTCGGCTAAGCATTAAACAGACATCCACGTTTTCACGTTAATTTCAAAACTTCTAAATCCGGGAACGGCTACCCAATAGGGTAGCCGTTCTCGGCGTTTAGGGGTATTTTTTTAATTGTAATAGGGTATTTATACTTAAAAACAGATTTTCGGCCGAAAATGCTTGAATTATATATTTGACTGTGTTATAATAGCCCACGGTGCGTAAACCGCGCCAGTCCGTCGCAATATCCGGACTATAAATAAACACTACGGAGGAATTTAATATGACTAAAAAATCAACCATGTACATCGTACAGGGCGCGGTTATTGCCGCTTTGTATGCGGTACTGACTATCGGACAGAATATTCTTCTGCCCGGAACAGCCTCTATGGCTGTGCAATTTCGTGTATCCGAGGTTTTGACGGTACTCGCGTTCTTTACTCCCGCGGCAATTCCTGGGCTTACGGTAGGATGCGTTATCGCCAATATAAGCTCCGTCACGGCGGGACTCGGTTTCTACGATATGGTTTTCGGCTCTATTGCTACGCTTTTAGCGGTGATTACTATGAGAGCGTTGAGGAACGTCTGTATAAAGGATATCCCGTTTGTCGGACTTTTAATGCCCGCTGTATTTAACGGACTTATTGTAGGGTTTGAGATTGATTTCTTTTTTGTCGGAAGTATGAGCTTTAACCTTGCGGATTTCCTGTTCCAGGGAGGATGCGTAGCTCTCGGCGAGTTCGCGGTACTTTTTATACTCGGACTCCCGCTTACTCTTACGTTCAAAAAGACAAATTTACTTAAAAAAATAAAATTAGCATAAGATATTGCGAAAAAGGACTGCCGAGCGCAGTCCTTTTTTATGTTTTTTTGTTTTTCAAAATCATCTTACCTGTTACGTCCGTTGTATAATCTCCCTTCGGGATAAGTTTTGATATCGGCACGATTTTATAACCTTTATCCTTAATTGCCTCGATGATTTTCGGCAGAGCCGCGGGAGTATTTGCCGCGCCGTTATGGAGTAGGATAATAGAACCCTCGGTGAGCTTATCGGTACAATTTTTAACTATCTGCTCAACGCTCGGGTCTTTCCAGTCCAGGCTGTCGATATTCCATTGAACGGGGTACATATTGAGCGATTTTACTGTATTTACGGTGTTGTTGTCGTAATCGCCGTACGGAGGTCTGAAAAGTGTCGGAGATTTGCCCGTGAGCTTCTTCACTTCATTGTTGCAGTCGGTAATTTCCTCTTTCATTTTATCCGCTGAGAGCGCGGGCATATGAGCGTGGGTAGAACTGTGGTTGCCTATATCGTGACCCTTTTTTGAGATTTTTTTAACGGAGTCGGGATATTTTTTTACCCAGCTTCCGACTAAAAAGAATGTAGTTTTTACCTCGTACTCGTCGAGCGTATCGAGCAGGTCGTCGGTCTGTTCATTGCCCCAAGCCGCGTCAAAGGATATTGAGCATACTTTGTCCTTCCTGTCGATGCAGTAAATGGGAATTACCCGTTCGGTAGAGGCAGTAGCCACCGCCTTGCTTACGGAATTCAGCCCGATTGAGACTGAGGCTATCCCGAGTAAAACGCATAGCATAATTATAAGTAACGACCTTTTTGTAAGTATAAGAAAACGCATATAATCACCGCTAGATTATATGCGTTAATTCTTTTTTTATTACTTTAAGATCATCAATTGATTTTTTTCCATTTTACTCCTTCGGGAGTATCGATGAGCTTTATATTCCTCGCGAGCAAATCGTCGCGGATTTTATCGGCTTCCGCCCAGTTTCTGTCGGCTCTCGCCTGCTGGCGTTTAGCGATAAGCTCCTCGATTTCCGAATCGAGGTCGGAGGCTTCTTCAGCCTCTGCCTTAGTTAAGTCAAGTCCGAGTACCTCGTCGAATTTTTCGATAACATAACGCTTTGTAGCGTCGTTTGTTTCAGCCTTCAGTACGTCGTAAACGGCGGTCAAGCCGAGCGAGGTGTTTAAATCGTTGTCGAGCGCTTCCCTGAATTTTCCGTCAAGCTCCTCGGATTTAGCTTTATCAACTTCTCCGTCGTTCTTAAGCGACGAAATACGCTTAACGAGCTTGTCGTACGCCTTAGCGGTATTGTCGAGGCTTTCGTAGGAGAAGGTGAGCGGCTTTCTGTAGTGGCTTTGCAGGCAGAACATCCTGTATACGAGCGGGTTGTAGCCCTTGCTTTCGAGCAGAGAAACCGTTAAGAACTCGCCCTTGGATTTGCTCATTTTTCCTGTGTTATCGTTTAGATGAAGAACGTGGAACCAGTAATTGCACCATTTATGACCGAGAAAAGCCTCGCTCTGAGCGATTTCGTTGGTGTGGTGGGGGAAAGCGTTATCGACTCCGCCGCAGTGGATATCGAGATACTCGCCGAGGTGTTTTATGCTGATCGAGGAACATTCGATATGCCAGCCGGGATATCCAACGCCCCAGGGACTGTCCCATTTAAGCGCCTGATCCTCGAATTTCGACTTGGTAAACCAGAGTACGAAGTCGGTTTTATTGCGCTTGTTTTCGTCGCTGTCAACGTCCTCGCGTACGCCTACCTCTAAATCGTCGGCGTTCATATTGCCGAAAACATAGTAATTATCGAGCTTTGAGGTATCGAAGTATACGTTGCCTCCCGCAAAATAAGCGTAGCCCTTATCTATAAGCGCGCTGACCATATTGATAAAATCGTCGATGCAGTTGGTGGCGGGTTCAACTACATCGGGAGTTTTTATGTTGAGCTTTTTGCAGTCCTCAAAAAACGCGTCGGTATAGAACTTCGCGATTTCCATAACGCTCTTATGCTCGCGTTTAGCACCCTCGAGCATTTTGTCGTCGCCCGTATCCGCGTCAGAGGTAAGGTGACCTACATCGGTAATATTCATAACGCGCGTTACGTCGTAGCCCGAATAGCGCAGGTATTTTTCGAGTACATCCTCCATAATATATGTGCGGAGGTTGCCGATATGCGCGTAGTGATAAACCGTAGGACCGCAGGTGTACATATTGACCTTGCCCTCGGTATGGGGGATAAACTCGGATTTTTTCTGACCTAATGTGTTGTATAAAATCATAGCCAAACCTTCCTTTATTTCATACTGATAAACTCTTTGTTGTCTTTAAGGTAAATCGCGCCCGAGATAATACAGAATATGGTCGATATCCATAGCGCGACTTCGCCGATCATATAGAAAATATAGTCAAGATTGTAAGCGGAGATCAAGCCGATTTGGTATTCGGATAGTACGCTCGGCGACGCCATATTTATAATTTCCAGCGTGATCTGGAGTACAAAGACAATTATGATAGCCGTGATCTGGGTAACGGTTTTGACCTTGCCCCAGATATTCGCGGCTACGACTTTGCCCTCGCTCGCCGCCATCAGCCTGACGGAGCTTACCGCGAACTCTCTGAAAATAACGACGATAACTAAAAGCGCGTCGCAAAGACCGTTTTGTACAAAACACAGTAGCGCCGAGAGTACCAGTATTTTATCCGCTAAGGGGTCCGAGAATTTTCCAAAGTTCGTAACTAAATTACGAGAGCGGGCGATTTTTCCGTCGAAATAGTCAGTTAAGCTCGCCGCGCCGAATAGCGCTAACGCGACTAAATAATGCATCGGAAACGGTATAAGTATCGCCGCTATAAAAAACGGGACGAAAACTATTCTCAAAATTGTCAGTTTATTTGGTAAATTCATTTAATCAAACTTTCTTTATATCATTTCTCCCACGGGGTCGATGCCCAGCGAGTCGGTAATCCTGACCTTTACGAAGCTGCCGACGGCAGGCTTAAAGGTGCTTGAGGTAAAGAATACGTTGCCGTCGACCTCGGGACAATCGCCCGCGGTCCTGCCGAAGTAACACTCCGCGTACTTATCGAAGCCCTCGACAAGCACCTCGACCTCGCTGCCGATTTTTTCCTCGGCATAGTTCTCCATAATAAGCTGCTGTTCATCGGTAATTATCTCGGCGCGTTTTTGTTTTATATCCTCGTCGATTTGGTTAGGAAGCTTCGCGGCGGGAGTGTCCTCTTCCTGAGAATAAGGGAAACAGCCCATTCGCTGGAATTTTATTTCGTTTACAAAATCGCAAAGCTCGTTAAACTGCTCCTCGCTCTCCCCGGGGAAGCCCGTAATAAAAGTGGAGCGCAGGGTGATGTTCGGGATTTTCTTTCTCAGTTTTTTGATAAGCGCCGTAAGAGTTTCTCGGCTGCCCTTGCGGTTCATAACCTTAAGCAAATCAGCGTTGCAGTGTTGTAAGGGCAGGTCTAGGTATTTTACGATTTTATCCTCGGACGCGATAGTGTCGATAAGCTCGTCGGTTATTCGCTCGGGATAGCAGTAGAGAACCCTTATCCATCTTAAGCCGTCAATTTTACAAAGCTCCCTTAAAAGCCTCGGAAGCTCCGCCTTGCCGTAAATATCGGTTCCGTAGTAGGAGGTATCCTGAGCTATAAGGATAAGCTCCTTGACTCCGCCCTCGGCGAGCCACTCGGCTTCTTTAACTAAGTTTTCAACAGTACGGCTGCGGTATTTTCCGCGTATCATCGGAATTGCGCAGTAGGTACAGTGGTTATCGCATCCGTCGGCGATTTTAAGATAAGCGTAATGCCTCGGGGTACTTTGGATACGCTCACCTTCGAGAGCAAGCATATCCTTAGGCGGGAAAACTTCCCGCTTTTTTCCGAGCAGAGCGTCATTTATTATTTCCGCTATTTTATCGTTCGCTCCGATGCCGACGCAGGCGTCGATTTCGGGGAGCTGCATCATAACGTCTTTTTGGTAGCGCTCGGCGAGACATCCCGTAACTATAAGGCACTTTATTTTACCCTCGGCTTTGAGCTTGGCAAGCTCGAGGATTTCCTCGATGCTTTCCTGCTTAGCGGGTTCGATAAAGGCGCAGGTATTTACGATCGCCGCGTCGCACATAGCGGCGTCTTCGACGATTGCAAAATTGTTTTTGTTGAGTTTCGCAAGCAGCATCTCAGCGTCGACCTGGTTTTTGGCGCAGCCTAAGGATACTATACCTACCTTGTATTTCATATGTATTCGTCCTCAAAATAATTACTCATTACCGATTTGATATCGCTCCAGCCGTAGCCCAGCCTCTGAAGCGCGGCGACGGTTTTGCGCCTGCCTTTTTCGTCCGAAAGCTGTCTTGCGTACTTGGTTTCAAGCAGTATTTCAATATGCTTCCTCGGGTCGGGCGACATTTCCTCTAAAATTTCGTCGGCTAAATCGCGGTCTATGCCCTTTTCAAGCAGCTTGTACTTAGCGCCGCGTACCGAAAGATGCTTTATATTTATAAGCTCATCGGCGTATCTTCTCGCGAATTTTTCGTCGTTAACGAGTCCCAGTTCCTCCATACGTCTGACCGCTTTTTCGGCGGCTTCAGCGTCGGAGGTTTTACGGATTTTAGTTTCAAGCTCGCGCTTGCTGTGGTCGCGGGTCGAAAGAAGCCAGAGAGCCTTTTCTTTAGCGCGTTTTTCGTTGGAGCGGTCGATCAGCTCCTTAAGTTCCTCGTCCGTAATCTCGCTTCCTACGGAAAATCGGGAGGCTATAATTGTTTCTGTATC
>CAJOHT010000047.1 GCA_905234305.1 uncultured Ruminococcus sp.
GGGCAATTATAATTGCCCTTTCAATTAATTCTGATTACTTATTATAAGTGCTGTATTTATCAATTAAATCATACTTAGTAAGGCAAGCCTTAAGATTATGATACCCCGCGGTATTCATAGGAACTAAAGGAAGTCTGCACTCACCCGCGTTAAATCCAAAAAGATTCATAGCGGTTTTAACGGGAATCGGGTTAATATCGCTGAACATAATATTCATAAGCTCAAGATAATGGAAGTGCATTTTGCTAGCGCCCTTAAAATCATTATCAAGACAAAGCTGACATAAATCGTGCATTTCCTGAGGACAAATATTCGCGAAAACCGAGATTACGCCGAGCGCTCCCAAAGACATAAACGGAACGGTCTGGTCATCATTTCCCGAATAAACGTCAAGCTCTTCTCCGCATAATGAACGGATCAATGCAACCTGAGAAATATCTCCGCTCGCTTCCTTACAAGCTACTATGTTCGGATGCTTACAAAGCTCCGCGTAAGTCTCAGGCTTGATATTGCAGCCTGTACGCGAGGGCACATTATATAAAATAATAGGAAGATCAACCGAATCGGCAATAGTATTAAAATGCTTTACAAGACCTCTCTGAGAGGTTTTATTGTAATAAGGAGTCACGGTTAACAAAGCGTCAAGTCCAGACGCTTCAGCTTCTTTGGAGAGCTTTATAGCGGTATTTGTATCGTTGCTTCCTGTTCCGCCGATTACAACAGTACGGCCGTTAACTTTTTCAGCGACGAACTTCAAAACAGCGCTATGCTCCTCTTCGGAAAGAGTAGCCGCTTCACCTGTAGTACCGCACGCTACAATCGCGTCGGTTCCGTTAGCGATATGAAACTCCAGAAGCTCTTCCAAAGCGTCATAGTTAACGGTTAAATCTTCATTCATCGGCGTAATAAGAGCTACGCCTGAACCTGTGAAAATTGGCCTTTTCATATTTACCTCCAAATCAAATTCAGTCTATATATCCTTCCGCGCACAGAAGTTCAGCTAAAAGAACAGCTCCTCCCGCAGCGCCGCGAAGTGTGTTATGTGACATACATACAAATTTTAAATCATACTGAGTATCTTCTCTCAGACGTCCGACAGAAATCGCCATACCGCCCTCTAATGTTCTCGAGCTTTTAATCTGGGGCTGGTCTGGTTCTGTATAATAATGTAAAAACTGCTTGGGAGCGCTCGGGAGTTCAAGCTCCTGCGCTCTTCCCTTATAGCTTTCCCATGTTTTAATAACTTCCTCAACCGAAGGCGCCTCGTCCTTAAACGACATAAATACAGCAGCTGTATGACCGTCGGATACAGGAACTCTCAAACACTGTGAAGTAATATTTATATCGGTATTATTAACAATTTCACCGTTTTCAATCGAACCCCAAATCTTAAGCGGCTCTTTTTCGGATTTTTCTTCCTCGCCGCCGATATACGGAATAAGGTTATCTACCATCTCAGGCCAGGTTTTAAAGGTTTTACCCGCGCCTGAAATTGCCTGATAAGTACAAGCAAGAACTTTATTAACTCCGAATTTCTTAAGAGGATGAATAGCGGGAACATAGCTCTGAAGCGAGCAGTTAGACTTAACCGCAATAAAACCTCTTTTTGTACCAAGACGTTTTTTCTGAGCCTCGATTATCTTAATATGATCAGCGTTAATCTCGGGAATAACCATAGGAACATCAGGAGTAAAGCGGTTAGCCGAGTTATTTGAAACTATAGGACACTCAGCCTTAGCGTACGCTTCCTCTAACGCTTTAATCTCATCTTTAGGCATATTAACGGCGCAGAAGCAAAAATCAACCGTAGAAGCAACCTTCTCGACCTCGGCAGCGTCCATAACCGTCATATCTTTAACTTTCTCAGGCATATCGTCAGCTAAAAGCCAACGGCCCTCCATTAAATCGTCGTACTTTTTGCCCGCGCTTCTTGAACTCGCGGCAAGAGTGGTGATATTAAACCATGGATGATTATTAAGCAGGAGAATAAATCTCTGACCTACCATTCCCGTAGCTCCGATAATACCAACATTATACTTTTTCATTTTGACCCTCCACAATATTACAATTTTTTAAAAATAGTTGTATAATAAGTTAAAATAGGCTATTATATACAGGTACCTATAATAAACTATATCTAACCTATAATATACCATTTTACGCATTTAATGTCAATTATTATTTAAAAAAATTACTATGAAAGGGAATTTATGAATACAAGCGATTTTTATTATGAGCTTCCTAAGGAGCTTATTGCCCAGAAACCCGTTGAGCCGAGAGATTCATCTAGAATGCTCGTACTGGATAAGAACAACGGTAATATCGAACATAAACATTTTTACGATATCATTGATTTTCTTGAAGAAGGCGACTGTCTTGTAGTAAATGATTCACGTGTTATTCCCGCGAGGATTTTCGGTACTAAAAAAGAAACAGGCGCAAATGTAGAATTCCTGCTTTTAAAACAGATAAGCGGGAATAAATGGGAAACGCTTTGCAAACCAGGTAAAAAAGCTAAAGCAGGAGCTGAATTTTCCTTTGGAGACGGAATTATGAACGCGACAGTTGTCGAGGTAAAGGACGACGGGAATCGAATTGTTGAATTTGACTGCGACGAAAACTTCTTTTCCGCTCTCGACAAAATCGGGCAAATGCCTCTTCCTCCTTATATTACGGAAAAACTGGAGGATAAAGAAAGATACCAGACTGTATATTCAAATGAGCTGGGCTCCGCTGCCGCTCCTACGGCAGGACTTCATTTTACACGCGAGTTGATGAAAAAAATAGAAGAAAAAGGGATTAAAATAGCTTATGTCACCCTTCACGTCGGATTAGGAACATTCAGACCTGTTAAAGTGGATGATATTACTAAACATAAAATGCACAGCGAGCATTATGAAATACCTGAAGAAACCGCTGAAATAATAAAAGATACTAAGAAAAACGGCAAAAGAGTTATAGCTGTCGGAACAACTTCCTGCCGAACCTTGGAGAGCGTTGCTACTCAATTCGGGGAGATTAAAAAATGTGACGGCTGGACTGATATATTTATTTACCCAGGATACAAATTCAAAGTATTAGACGGATTGATTACCAACTTTCATTTACCCGAAAGCACTCTTATAATGCTGGTTTCGGCATTCGCGGGTTATGATAATATTATGAACGCATATAAAACAGCCGTTAAAGAGAATTACAGATTTTTTTCGTTCGGCGATTGTTGTTTATTTTTGTAATGTTTGCATAAACTTATAAATACTCATAATCTTAATTTTATGAAATATTACCTATTGGTAGTGTAAAATTACCGACAGGGAATGCTTTATCACCATCGGGTGTAGTTACTTTATCATATAAGAATGATTTTTGTAATAATCTATTGACAATATGTGATTTATCACATATAATATAGTTAAAGATAATACATATTATTTTTAGGATTTTTAGGGGAATAGAAAGTGAATGAATTTGATATAATATTCTATAATAAACCTGACGGTTCAGAACCCGCTATGGATTTCATATTATCTTTGGATGATAAAATGCAAGCACGTGTTCTTAAAACTATTAAACTATTGAGTAAAAACGGAAATAATCTAAGAGAACCATATTCAAAGCATCTTGTAGATGGAATCTTTGAAATCAGAGCAAAAGTAGGTTCTAATCTATCTCGTGTCCTCTATTTTTTTGTAGTTGGACATAAGATAGTTATCACCAATGGATTTATTAAAAAATCGCAAAAGACACCAAAAAGTGAAATTGAACTCGCAAAAAAATATCGAAATGATTTTATTAACAGAGGAGATTATTGATTATGACAAACTTTAATGATTTTCTTGAAGAACGTTTAAAAGATCCGAATTTCAAAAAAGAGTACGATGCTCTTGAGCCTGAATTCAATATTATTCAGGCAATGATTGACGCAAGAGAAAGTACAGGTATGACTCAAAAAGAATTGGCTGAAAAAACCGGTATTACACAAGCTGATATAAGCAGGCTTGAAAACGGTAACGCTAATCCTTCGTTAAAAACATTACAGCGACTTGCCGAAGGAATGGGAATGACCTTAAAGCTTGAATTCATACCGTCTGCAAGTTAGAAGCTTTTAAGGCGTAGAAGACAGTCTGCGCCTTAATTTTTTGCGTTTACCGATTGGTAAAATCTTATAAACCGTAACCATCGGCGATTGTATGGCGATTATCTAGGAGATTCAAATGTATAAACTTATAAAAAAACAAGAAAACGCAAGGCGCGGAATTATCAATACCGTTCACGGAACAGTCCAGACACCCGCGTTTATGAATGTAGCTACGTGCGGAGCAATTAAAGGCGCACTTTCGGCATTTGACTTAAAAGATGTAAAATGCCAGATTATGCTCAGCAATACATACCATCTGCATCTGCGCCCCGGTGACGAAAACATAAAACAGCTCGGCGGACTTCATAAATTCACAAGATGGGACGGTCCCATTCTTACTGACAGCGGAGGCTTCCAGGTGTTTTCGCTCGCAAAGCTGCGCAACATCACCGAGGACGGAGTCACATTTAATTCTCATATTGACGGACATAAAATCTTTATGACTCCTGAGATGAGTATGAGAATCCAGTCAAACCTCGGTTCCACAATAGCTATGGCTTTTGATGAATGCGTAGAAAACCCTTCCCCATACGACTATACTAAAAAATCCGCTCAACTTACTACAAGATGGCTTAAAAGATGCAAAACTGAAATTGAGCGTCTTAACTCACTTGACGATACCATAAACAAACACCAGCTTTTGTTCGGTATTAATCAGGGCGGTATTTATAAAGATTTAAGAGTTGAACAGATGAAGGAAATTGCAGAACTGGATTTAGCAGGCTACGCTATAGGCGGACTTGCCGTGGGCGAAGAAACCGAGGTAATGTACGAAATCATCGATGAAGTTATCCCTTATATGCCTGAAAACAAACCCAGATATCTTATGGGAGTAGGTACGCCCGTAAATATACTTGAGGCTGTTTACAGAGGCGTCGATATGTTCGATTGTGTTATGCCCAGCAGAAACGCCCGTCACGGACACCTTTTCACAAGCAGCGGTATCCGAAATATTTGGAACGCTAAATACGAGCTTGACGAAAGTCCTATTGATGAAAGCTGCAGCTGTCCTGTGTGCCGAAACTTCAGCAGAGCTTATGTACGTCATCTTATGAAGGCGGGAGAAATGCTCGGAATGAGACTTTGCGTTACTCATAATCTTTATTTTTATAATACTCTTATGGAAAGAATTCGTGAAGAATTAGATAACGGCAGCTTTATAAACTTCTATAAGACATACAAAGAAATTCTAGGAAAACGAATTTAACACTTGCAACTTTCAGAAAAATCTGTTATAATGCCCTATGGTCTTAAAAAGAAGATAAAAAAGAAAGGAAAATCTATATGAACACATTAGCAGCACAGCCCGCTGCAAACGGCGGCGGCTCATTTATTTTAATGATAGTAATTTACGTAGCGATTTTCGCGGCGTTATATTTCTTCCTTATTCGTCCTAATTCTAAGAAAAAGAAAGAAGAAGCGGAACTCAGGAATAATCTTGAAATCGGCGACGAAATCACAACAATCGGCGGTATCATAGGCAGAGTTGTAGCGATCAAAGAGGATGAGGACTCTATTATTATCGAAACAGGCTCTGACAGAAACAAGATGAGGATGAAGAGATGGGCTATTTCCTCTATCAATACCGTTAAGGAAAATGCCGCAGCGCAGGCAACAGAGAAAAAAGGCTTTTTTGCAAAATTCAAAAAATAATGAATAAATAATTACTCCCCTGAGTATAATCTTTTAGGATTATATTCGGGGGAATTTTTATGAAAGCCGTTAGTTCAAAATTGGATTCAATCAATAAAAAAGCAATAAAAGCAGTATTATTCGGAGTTTTAGTCGGAATACTAATTACAACTATACTAACTATGCTTACCGCCGCAGTTATAACGCTTATCGGGAAATTACCCGACGGCGCTTTAGAATATATTTCGCTCGCGTTATTGGGTGTCGGAGGTTTATCAGGCGGTTATATAAGCGGAAGAATACTAAGAAAAAACGGATTGTTTCTCGGTATTACTACAGGTTTCATAATGTTTATTATAGTTTTTTTAGCTGGGTTAGGCTCAGTTTCGGGAGGACTATCGATTTTTACCGCGCTTAAATTTATAGTCCTGTTATTAACAGCTTCCGCTGGTGCGGTTAAGGCTGTTAATAAAAAAGAAAAGCTAAGGTATAAAAGCTGACTTAATTACAAAGTCAGCTTTTTTATATCATATGGTAATTCACTTGAAATTCTAATTTCATTAAAGGTAATCGGATGTATAAAAGAGATTTCTCCGCAATGAAGCGCCTGTCGCTCAATATATTTTAAAGAACCGCCGTACATATCATCGCCCGCAAGCGGATGTCCGATTGAGGAAAAATGAACTCTTATTTGATGCGTATGGCCTGTTTCGAGTTTTATTTCAAGCAAAGTATGGTTATTCTTTATTAATAAAGGTTTGTAATGGGTTATAGAGTTCAAACCGCCTTCACCGCAAACACGCTGTATAGAATGACCTTCTAGCAGTTTTATCGGTTTATCGATAGTTCCCGACTCATCTATTATACCCTCGCAGACAGCGTAATAAGTTTTATCGACATTTTTAAACAGGTTATACGCAGTGTATTTATCCTTAGCGATAATTACAATCCCTGAGGTATCCTTATCAAGCCTGTTTACAGCTCTGAATTTATAATTTTCTCCAAGCTCATTTTGACGATATGAAAGAAAATTAGCCAGAGTATCAAGCTGATGGATTTTTGTTGGATGTACTGGTACTCCAAAAGGCTTATCTAAAATAATAATATATTCGTCCTCGTAAAGGATATTTAAATCTCCTTTTACGGGTACTATATTATTATCCTCGTCAGGAAGATGAATAACTACCCTATCCCCTTTCCTTAAACGTTCTATCGCTTTAATATTTTTATCATTCCTTAAAATTCCGTCTTTTTCTCGCTTAAGCTGTGTTAACATACGGGAGGATATACCGCAGTTTTTCCTCAGAAATGTTTTTACGGTAATATTATCAAAGCGGTCGGGAACCGTAAATTCAATTGATTTAAAGGACATAATACATCACCGCGGCGTAAACCGCAATCTGATCCGATGCCC
>CAJOHT010000048.1 GCA_905234305.1 uncultured Ruminococcus sp.
AACATAACTAGTTGGTCTGTACGGGTTTCCTGTAGGTCTGTATGGATTTCTCGTAGGTCTCTGGGTTGGAGTTTGGGTAGGATTAGTTTCAACAGTACCGCCTGTCTCGGAAGTATCGTCCTCATCGGGTACGGTACTTATGGTATCAACAGTTTCAACAGGCTCATCGGTTCCGCTCGAATCAGTCTCTGAAACCATGGCTTCTATAACGTCGGAGTCAAGCACCGCTCCGCAGTATTCGCAGGTCTTGATTTTTAAGCCTTCCTCGCCGACAGCCGCTTCTCTAGAAACAGTCCAGTCGGACTCGTAGTGATTACACTTGCCGAAAATATACGCTACCCAGCTTTCTTCACCGAAATCCTGCCCAACCTCAAAGCTGACCTCTCCGTTTCCGCCGACAGTTGCCTGAGATATGTACATTAACGAAGCAGGATTAAGCTCGGCGGTATTCTCTAGCCCCTTAACAATCATCAGAATCGCCTCAGTATCGGGAACAAGATTGCTTCTCTTAAAGCTCTCGGACTCACCGCTGTACGCGCCGAGCAGCTTAACATTTTTCTTTACGACTTTCGCAGCGGGAGCGCTCTCCGCCTTTTCAGCGGACGAGGAGGTCAACAACTTGCCCGACTTACCATTATCGTCAATGCCTGTGCTGTTGTAGTGGATAATAACACCTTCATTAAACTCAAATGAATGATTTTGCCAATCGCTTTCTGAACCCTCATAATATACATCAGTTAGACTATTACAATAATAAAATGAAGTCCAATGAATACCTATTATACTATCAGGAATCGTTACACTCTCAAGACTAGTACATTCTTTAAATGCATGTTGTGCAATAGTAATAGTGCCTCCTTTTACTGAATAAGAGCCAATCAGGGATTCTTTTGCGTTCACAAGATGTTTTCCAATATATAACACATCATTTTCCCAGTTGCTTTCATTATTATAAAAAGCAGTATCACAAAACGCATCATCTCCTATACTTGTAACACTGTCAGGGATAGTTATGTTAGCAAAACATTTGCATCTGGAAAAAGCATAATCTTCTATACTAGTAACATTATCAGGTATTTTAATGTTTTTAAGACTTTCACAACCAGAAAAAGCTCCTGATTTTATAAATATAACACTATCAGGTATTGTTATACTCTCAAGTTTTGAACAATTACAAAAGTCACGATAATTAATCATTGTAAGATTATTCGATATTTTTGCACTTGTAAGACTTGTACAACCATAAAAAACTTCTCCGCCAATTTCTGTAACACTATCGGGCATTGTTACACTTGTAAGACTTGTACAATAAGAAAACGCACTGTCCCCTATATTTTTAACATTATTTGGAATAATTATTTTTGTAAGGCTCCAACAACTCGCGAAGGTATCACCGCCTATATTTGTAACACTGTCAGGTATTTTCATGCTTTCAAGGCTCGTACATTTTCTAAATGCAGAACCATAAATACTCGTAACACTATCGGGAATTGCTATGCTTGCAAGACTTGTACATTCTTCAAACGCATGCCATCCTATACTTATAACACTATTAGGTATTGTTATGTTTTCAAGACTTGTACAATCTTTAAACATATACCCACCTATACTCGTAACTCCGTATGCAAGTGTTACGCTCTTAAGGTTAGCACAACCAGAAAAAGCATTGTTTTCAATTTCATTTACACTTTTACCGATATTTAATCTTTCAAGACTCGTGCATTTTTTAAAAGCAGAATCGCCTATGCTGGTAACATTATCAGGTATCGTTATGCTTTTGATGCTTTTGCAATTTTCAAATGCAGAATCACCTATGCTGGTAACACTGTCAGGTATTGTAACATCAGTAAGCTTACTGCAATCTTGAAATGCATCATAACCTATTTTGGCAACCTTACTACCTATTGTTACTCTTTCAAGACTTCTACAACCTTCAAATGTACTAGCACTCACGCTTGTAACACTATCAGGTATTGTTATGCTTACAAGATTTTGGCAATATCCAAACGCGCTATAGCCTATACTAATTACACTGTTAGGTATGATAGCATTCGTAAGCTCAGTACAATAATAAAATGCATCACGACCTATACTTGTAACGGTATTCGGTATAGTTATTTCCTTTATTTTCTTACACCAATAAAAAGCATAATCCCCTATTTCCTTTACTCCTTCGGGAATTGTTATACTTCTAAAGAAGATTTCGTCAACAAAGGCATAGCTATTTATTTTTTTTACATTTGAAGGAATCACTAAATCCAATACTTCTTCACCATTCAAAAACAAATGACGCAAAGGAGTAAAATAAAGATAATTACCCTTATTCAAAGGATTAGATGAATAGTTTTCAAAAGATATATTACACCAAGCAGCAAGATCAGTTATATGTACATTTTCTAACTTTGGACAAAATCCAAATGCACCGTCACCAATACGAACTATACTCTTTGGAATAAAAACACTTGTAAAAGAGTTGCATTGATAAAACGCTTCGCTGCCAATACCTGTTATTCCTTCATGTATTACAATAGAAAGAATTTTATCCTCAATACAAAACCAAGGTGCTTCTTCTCTAAATGCATTCCAACGATAATTACCTATATCCCCTATTCCGCTTATTTCAAGAACACCATCTTCAAACAATGTATAAAAAGCGTTTTCTCCACACTGTCCTGTTTCAACTATTCCTCTTTGTTGTTGCACAACTGAACCATTGCCGCCGCTACTACCTCTGACAGAACCCTCGGGCTTATCAAAATCGATAACATAAGTAAACTGTCCCGCGTGGTCGATATAATGATATCTTACAACTTCTTTCCCGTCTTTTTTTATTTTTAGATCAACTTTTCCTGCCGTAGCGTAAAACGATGTTTTGCCTTTACTGTCAGTTATAGTTTTATCAATATTTTCCCCTGAAACAGTTGCGCCAACGATAGGTTTACGGTTTTTATCAAGCAGAGTAAGGTTTTGTTTATACTTATAATTCGGGCAAGATGAAAAAGCAAATCTTCCTGTATCAAATGAGTAATAAAAATCTCCGAGCTTCCACTCAAAATCTAACATATCAAAATCCCATGTCAGATTTTTATTATCTAACAAACTAAAGCTGAATTTTAGTTTTATAGCAAAGAATATATCCCCGTCTATACATGAATTACAAAGATGTATTTCATCCTTTTCTTCTTCAGTCGAATACTTCAATTCGGCTTTCAGCTTAAAACCTGCTCGTGCGTCAAATCCAGCTTTAGCGAGATCGCCCAGCAAAGCTATATCAGGTGCTAACGAAACGCCTACAAAAAGCTCTCCCGTCATTTTAAATTCGGTATCTATTGTAGGAGCTTTAGTTTTATCAACAGCCTGTCCATATTCAAATCCAAATCCGACCTGTCCTTTAACTTTAACCTGAAGATTAAACTTAACTTTACCCTCAAGAACCAAGGCAGGAGTTAATCTTACAAAAAGTCCGGGCCACGGAGATATTTCTATTCTTCCTAGAGGTATTTTTATCTCCTGCTTGTTTTTTAGTTCAAGCTCAATACCAACGGTCAGTTCATATTTTATAACAGCTGATACTTCGAGTTCATCATCCTCAAACAGATGAGCATCATAATAGAATTTAATATCCGCTTCAATTTTTACTCCGACTTTTCCGTTTATCTTTTTATCGGGATCATTGTTTTTATTAATTTTATATTCTAAAGATGTTCCTAGAGTTCCCTCTATATCAGCTAATGTTAAACCTGTTGAAAGTTTATCCTTTGGTGAACATTTTTGTGTGTTTTCTCCTGCATATTCAACGCCTTCCTCAAGTTCGGAATTATCAACGGAGGCTTCTTCGGCTCCCTGCTTCGCGTCTATTTTTATGTAGTCGAACGCGTCCTCGGGATTAATCTCGTCGCCGTAAATCGTAGCGGTTTTGCCGTCTATTGAGATTGACTTTACTTTAATAATCAAGAGGTTTCCGTCGCCTGAGTCGTACGAGAAAATATCACCTTCCTTTAAATCTGATATTGAATCGTCAATATTCTCGATAACATACTTCTTACTTTCGTCATTCGCGGATTTTACCACGTTCTTATTTTCGTCGTCGTTATCTATAATAATCGTATCATCGTTATATACGAGGAAGTTTTCGTCCTTATTGCTGTCAAGATTAAGAACCTTGTCTTTATCAAAATCATCAGTAGTTTTCGCGAGGAATTCCTGCATATTCTTAGTATATACATTGCTCTCGAACTGCTTGCAGAGAGGGGTATTCTCCTCTTTATCAGCTATAAATGCTCTAACTAAGAAATACTGAGGCATTGTTTCTATCTCAAGAGTAACCTCAACAAGTTTATCGTCAGAGGAAATCTCGGTCATACCCGAGCCAAGCATTTTCTTTCCTTCTTCGTCAAAAATCGATACAATAAGACGCGCGTCAGACTTAGCCTGCACCTCGACCTGAGCGGTTTTGCCCTCTACCTCAATATTGTAAATGCCGTAGCCATTGTTCTCGTCCTTATCGGCGCTCTCCTCATATTTATCGGCGAGCATATTGCCCAGTGAGTTTGTACCCAAAACTGACACGTCGTTATTTGAAATACCAGCTTCAGGCTGAGTTTCGTCAACTTCCCGAGCGTCCGCGGTAATAGGCGCCGTAATAAAAACGCTCAAAAGCATTAACAGCGCTAAGAACATGCTGATTGATTTCTTAAATTTCGACATAATTTCCTCCTTTTTTATTATACGATAATAACTTATAACTTCGATATTTGTTATTTTTATTCTACCATATTTACTCTTAAAAAGCTCAACAAATATTAACCGTATTATTTATACAATTTGCATAAGAAAACGCCCCGCTTTTGCGAGGCGATAATTTTAATGGAACATAAATGTATATATGATATACCCTGCGTATCCGAGCAGGAGTACAACTCCCTGCCAGCGGGAGAATTTTTTTGTAAAGAAGGTCGGTACAAAGCATAAAAGCGTCAATCCCATAAGTACAGGCAGGTCAACATAGAGCGTACCCGCCGATACGGGAAGGCTTTTGCCGTACGCGAGCATACATGGCGGAAGGATAAAGGTAATGTCGATAATATTTGAGCCTAAGATATTTCCTACCGAAAGCGAAGCCTGCTTCTTCCGTATTGCGGAAACAGTAGTTACAAGCTCGGGAAGCGAGGTTCCTATTGCTACAGCCGAGATGCTTATTATTCTCGTCGGTACGCCTAAAGAAGCGGCTATCTCGGAACCGTAGTTTACAAGCAGCTCCGAGCCGACAATAATTCCCGCGCATCCGAACACGAACAGCGCGATTTTTTTAACAACAAGAAGTTTAGTTACCTCTTCCTTGCCCTCTACAGCGGTATCGCCTTCCGAGCCCAACGATTTTTTAGCGCTCGAAATATTTTCCCATACAAATACCGCGAACAGCGCGATGAGTACAATCGAGGCTATAAACGAAATATAACCCGAAATACCGAAGATCCAGACCGCGGCTATCGAGGCGAATAACAGAAGAATCTTCGGCAAATACTCCTTCAGCTTAATCGCCATAGGCATAAACAACAGGCTTATACCGAGTATTAATCCTGTATTCGCGGTAACTGAACCTATGGCGTTACCCGTAGCCATTTCGACGTCACCCTGAGCGGCAGCGATTACCGAAACTATAACCTCGGGAAGCGAGGTCGCGAATCCTACTACCGTCGCGCCTACGATAAAATGAGGTATTCCCGAAATCTCGGCGAACCATACCGCGGCGTCTACGAACCAGTCGCCGCCTTTAATGATTAACACAAGGCCTACGATAAACAGAAAATACATTAAAAAAACTTCCATATTTTCCTCCGACAAGAAAGCGTGTCCGCTTTCGCATAACTATTTCTGAATATTTTTAGAGAATACACATCCGCAGTAATTCTGGCGGTAAAGGTTGTATTCTTTCGACAATTCTATTGAACGCTTATAGCCGTTTTTCTTCTTAAAATCCGAGGGAAGATATTTTACGCCGTATTCTTCGGCTATTCTCTCCCCTATCGCGTTTATTTTTTCAGCATTTTTTAAAGGAGAAATTGTAAGGGTAGTCAAAAAGTAATCCGCGCCGATTTCTCTGCATTTTTCAGCGGCTTCCCTGAGTCTTAACTCAAAGCATACCTCACAGCGTTTTCCGCCCTCAGACTCATTTTCGAGTCCTTTAACGGCGTTTAGATATATATCGGGATTATAATCGCCTGCAATCAGCTTTACGGGATATTTTACGGGAAGCTCGTTTATAAGGCGTTCTTCCTCCGACAGGCGGTATTTATACTCATCCTCGTCGGTAATGTTCGGATTATAGTACAGTATATTAATATGAAAATACTGGGATAAATATTCGATTACATAGCTCGAACACGGCGCGCAACAGGCGTGGATCAATAAAACAGGCACGCTGTTAAGCCCTTCTATTAACTTGTCCATGTTTTTCTGAGCGTTAGTGTTCATTTATATACTCCAAAATCTCTTCGGCTGAGGATACAACATAATCGGCACCCGCCTCAACAAGTTCGCGTCTGCCTCTGAATCCCCAATCAACGCCGAGCATATCGACTCCCGCGTTACGCGCTGTAAAGATATCAACGTCGCTGTCGCCGATATAAAGGCATTCTTCTTTTTTTACGTTAAGTTTTTCAACAATTTTTAAAAGCGCTTCGGGGTCGGGTTTAGTTTTAAACTCAGCCTTTTTGCCCCACGCAAGGTCGAATTTATGCTCAGGATATACTTTAGTTAAGATTTTTTCCACAAATTCGTCGGGCTTGTTTGAAAGCACAGCGGTTTTTATATTAAGCGTTTTTAACCTCGCGAGCAGCATTTCACACCCGAGATATGAGCTTGTATTATCGTTACAATGCTCCGCGTAATAGCTGTCAAAATCAGATTTTACATTATTACGGAGTTTTTCATTCTTATAAGCAGCGCCCATAGCTCTCTCTACGAGCTTCTCGCGCCCGTTACCGACAAAGGTTTTATATTTCTCAATATCATGAGTGTCAATCCCTGCTTTATCCAGCCCATAATTCACCGCGTCGGCAAGATCTCTCAGCGAATTTACCAAGGTTCCGTCCAAGTCGAACACAACAAGTTTATAGCACATTTAAAATCCCTTTTCCTGCTCGAAAAGAATAGCTCTGCATGAGCGGAAATGCGCATAAGGTATAATCATTACCTTCATTAATATCCTCTAGGTCGAGATTTTCAAGAATTATTTTATCGTTAACCGCGAGTATACGGTGAGGTCTATGCTCGTCAAACGGTGCGGCTATCGACTCCGCGTCGGTACCCACCAGAATTATTTTGCTGTCGGCGATCACCTGAGCCGCTGAACTCTCAATATATCCCATACCGTTGCCTTTTATAAGCAGGCGTTTTCTGCATTTAGGAAGAATCTTTTCCATATCCTCACCCGTTAAGATGTGGTCGGTTTCGATTACAGTGCATTTTCCGTAAAATGCCGCAAGCCGTATATCGTCAATTCGCTTACCTTCCTCATCATAGTGATAGGGCGCGTCAATATGCGTAGCTGTATGACTGCTCATAGAAAAAGCGCTCAAATTATAAATATCTCCGTTTTCTATAGATTTTACAAACTCAAGCTTAGTCTCGGGATCGCCCTCATAAGGCTTAGTTTCGGGGATACTCCTGCTTATATCGTAAATTATCATCTTTCTCAACCTTCCGCGTTAGTATAAATTCATTATACCATATTTTAATTTATAAACAAGTCCCAAAACAGAAAAACTCCGCAGCCGAAGCTGCGGAGTGATTCAATTACGAATAATTATGTTTTATTCGTAAAGTGCATGATATTGGTTGTCATACTCAAATACATAAGCCTTAGTATTTGTAGCAGTTGCGTCGCCGTCAGCGTTAAACCATGTATCGCCGTTGAAAATTACAAATCCATCAATATCTTTTGGAATTATAGCGGTATACATATTGAAGGTTTGTGCTACGTTATTCCAGTATACATCACCGACTGCTTTCTGTTCGGTTGTATCTGAACTGGTTAGTTTTACATCAGTAGCATCTTCGCCTTTCCAATAATGTACATAATAGCTTGTTTTATCCAAATTGAGCCATTCAACCGTACCAACTGTTACAGTCTTTGTGTTGGAAGCGGGAGGATCTGTGGGAGTAGTTGTGTCATCGGGAACAGTGTCAAGCTCAGAAAAATCGCCACTTGCATTATCAGGATCTGTTGTCGCGGGCTCTGTCGGACCTTCGGCTGCTTCTACATAGAAGTATCCGCCGAATTCTTCCCAATCAGCCTTGTAGGTTTCCTGGAAGTATACTGTTACAGAACCTGCA
>CAJOHT010000049.1 GCA_905234305.1 uncultured Ruminococcus sp.
ATCATAACCACCCGTCAAACGGGTGGTTTGCTCGTGGGCTATAAGCCCCGTTACCAACCCGCGTCTCAAGGCGCGGGCTTTCACTTTGTTCAAGCCTTATTGTTTTTGCCTCTTTGGCTACCCCTAAAGAGGTTATCTTGCGAAGGGATCTTCGTATTCTTTTACACTTAATTTATCCAAAGCGATGTCTGCTTTTTCTTGGTCTTGTATGTATTTCCTGATTGTTGATTCATTAAGTCCTACTGTCGATACATAATACCCTTCTGCCCAAAAGTGCCTGTTGCCAAATTTATACTTTAAGTTTGCGTGTTTATCAAACATCATTAACGCGCTCTTACCTTTGAGGTATCCCATAAAACTTGACACACTTACTTTTGGTGGTATACTTAATAGTACATGAACATGGTCGGGCATCATATGTCCCTCAAGTATTTCCACACCTTTGTATTTACATAGGGTTCTTATGATTTCCTGGAGGTCTGCTCTGTACTGATTGTATATTACTTTTCGTCTGTACTTTGGTACTATTACTATGTGATATTTGCACAACCATTTCGTGTGCGATAAACTATTATATTTATTTGCCATTAAATTCTCCTCTCTGGCTTCAATAAGGCTCGAACATCCTTATTCTACCAGACCGGGGAATTTTTTGCACTTCTTTCGACGCGCACCCGCATAGCGGGTGGTTTATTGTGCCGCTCTAGCGAGCGGCACCGTCTAAAGACATTAAAGAGCTTTTTGCTCTCAGCCATATTTTTATCTTTCGATATATTCCTCAGCTTCATTGTCATTTCCCGCTTTTACGGTATAAACCTGACTTTTTATAATCTTTAACGTATCTTTAAAAGTTTTTGGAACCGAAACGCTTTCGGTTGTTTTAATATCGAAAGACTCCTTTTCGTTTTCGTTCCTCTTTCCGTAATCGAAATACAGCGTATATTTTGAGGATTCATCGCTATAGCCGTATTTATCGTAATCCTTCTTAAAGGTTTTTAGGATGTTGCGGCATTTTTCTGCCGAACCCGCTTCGGCTATATTGTATGTCGTCATAGTTCCTTCTTCGTTATCAACAGCAACGCTCATAAGGTACTTTTCGTCGCATACAAATACGGGACTTTTATTTTCCTTATACTCCTTCGTTCTAAGGAATTTGATTTCCGACTGCTCTTCATCAATTTCATCATCGTAATAATAATAATTAGGATATTCACGAGATATTTTACTGCCGTCGTTCATCGTATATGTAATCGAATAATTAGTATCATCTTCACCCAGCACATACGAGAAATCATAATTATCTGCATCAATCCAGTTAATCCTCGAACGGGAGAAAAACGGGCTGTTTTTATACTTATCAATACTATTAAGCGCCTGCTTATGAGCCTCGAGCGCCTCTTTGATAATTTCTTGGTCGGTCACTTCATGCGCGGTAATATTCACTCCGTCAATATAGCAGGGCGTATTCGCCGTAAAGCTCACGCTTTTAATCTGGTCGGGGTTAGGCAGATAGCTTTCGTAACCAAAAAATCCCATATTTAGCGCGGTAAAGAATATCGCGAAGCAGAGTATCATCGCACCGTAGGAAATCAGCCCCTTTAAAAAGCCCTTAGCTCCGTGATTAAAAATAAGCTGAACTATCAGATGAGCGATAAACGAGCCGAATATCATACCGACCCAAAATATAATATAGTCGATACTATGGGACGCGTTGCTTAATCCCGCCAGGAAAAATCCTACTACTATTCCCGCCGAAAAGCTGACAAGCACCTTAATCGCCACAAGAGGAAATTTATACGCGAAATGCGACTGGGCGCTCTCGGCTTTTCGGTTTTTTATAAGTAAAAACGAGAGAATTAGACATACCGCCGTAAAAATCAGCCAGTAAATGGAGTTGCAATAAATAAACGCGAGAGCGGGACTAAACGCAAAAACCGCAGTAATATTAACGTCTACCGTATAGCCGTAAAGCATCATAGCGGGCAGTATCATCAGCGCGTAAACCGCGAACGGCGTCGCCAGATTGATTCCGACAAAGGATATTATCTTTTCCGAGGTTTTACCGCAGCAAACCGATAAAAGTCCGAACAGCGCTATGCAGGAAACTAATATTATAAACGTTCTTAAAAAGCTCAGCGGCGTATTATTTGACTCTAAAAACATTCCCGCGTAGTTTACGTAATTCCAGCCGAATAATAAGTTTATTATAAAACTTACCATTAAAAGCGGTATCCCCGAAATTACAACAGCTGAAATCAGCCTTGAAAAAAACATCGTCCGCCTAGATACGGGCAGGGATCCTACTAAATCGGTCTGGCGTTTACTATGGAGATACGAAAACGACCTTATTGAAACTATCAGACCTATTATCATCGACGTTAAAAATGTTTCAAATATCATCACCCCGTCGGGAAATCCCGAATCGCTTACTATAGCAAGAGCGAAATTTGTCAAAGCGAAAAAACCAAGTATCGAAAGATATACTGTAATTACCGTCAGGTTCGTTTTTAACGTCCATAAAAATATGGACAAGCCCTGTTTGAGCTTAGACTCAGAGTATGTTGTTGATGTCATAGCCTGCACCCTCCATTTCATTGATAAATACTTCCTCAAGAGTAAGCGGGAGCGTTTCCATAAACGCGGGATCAAGCGCTTCCAGCTTCGGGATAAACTCGCTTTCCTCTCCCCTTATAGTCAGTTTATACAAATTACCCGAACGGCTTTTGTTTACTATATCCAAGCCGTCGAAGATATCGTTGCTTATGTTGCCATTGAAGGCAATCTGTACCTTATGTATACCGAGCTTTAATTCGTCAAGCTCTTTCTCAAGCAGGATACCGCCCCTATGCAGAAGTCCTACGTGGTCGCAGATATCCTCAAGCTCCCTGAGATTATGTGACGCTATCATAACGGTCATTCCGTTATCTATTACGTCCGCGGCTATCAGCTTCTTTACGAGCTGTCTTACTACGGGGTCAAGCCCGTCGAAAATTTCGTCGAGAAAAAGATATTTCGGGCGCGTCGAGAGCGCTAAAATCAGCGCTGACTGGCGCTGCATTCCCTTCGACATATTTATTATCTTTTCCTTCGTATTAAGCGGAAAAGTTTTGCACAAGGTTTTAAAATATTCCTCGTCCCAATTCGTATAAATCTTACGGTACAGATAGGCGGTATTATCAATAGTCGCGTTGTTCGAGAAATACGGATAATCGGATACGAAAAAGCATTTGTTTTTTATTCCGATATTCTCAAAAACATTTTCGCCGTCTATCAATACCTCGCCGCCGTCGGCTTTAAATACGCCGTTAATTACCCTTAAAAGCGTACTCTTACCCGCGCCGTTCGAGCCGACTAAGCCGAAAACCGTACCTTCGCCGACCGTAAGGCTTAGGTTATCGAGCGCTTTTACTTTCTCAAAATTCTTACTGACATTTTTTATTTCAATCATAATTTACCTCCCTAATACACTCCGTCCGTTATTTTAAGGACGTCTTCCCTGCTTAATCCGACTCTTTGAGCTTCTTTGAGCGCTGACCGCAGTTTTTCTGACGCAAGCTGCTTTTCCACGCTGAGCGCGTCCAAGTCAGGCGAAATAAAGGAGCCTTTCCCGACAGCCGAGCAGATATAACCGTCCTGCTCAAGAAGTTTATACGCTTTTGAAACCGTATTCGGATTAACCGAAAGCTCGCACGCCAGCGTCCTGACGGGAGGCAGCTTTTCGTTCGGCTTTAATACTCCCGCCGATATGAGCCGTACAACATTGTTATAAAGCTGTTCATAAATCGGGGTTCGCGAAGTTAGATCCAAGTTGAACATAATATCATCCCTTTATCTTAATTGTATTAATACAACTAGTACAATTATGTTATAGCACAATACATTTCGATTGTCAACACTTTTTTCAATAAGTTTTTCAAAAAGAAAACGCCAACGCGTTTAGCATTGACGTTAACAGTGGATTATCTTTTACTTTTTATCTTTAAAATATTCGTCCAAAAGCGATTTTGCTACACTCATACTGTACTTGCCGTGAGCGCCGTGTTCAAGCACTACGCCTATAGCTACCTTCGGTTTATCGTAAGGCGCGTAACATATAAATACCGTATGGTCACTTCCCGCGTTTTCTGCGGTACCTGTTTTAGCCGCGACAGGAACTTTATAATTTCCGAATATCGAATACGCCGTTCCTCCAGGGTCGGCAGCTACATTTCGCATAGCGCTTTGCACCAGCATCAGGTTATAATCCGATACTCCGCAGGTATCTTCGACCTCGGGCTTTTTACTGTTATATTTATAAATAGTTTTGGTGCGCTTATAGTTTTTTATCTCTTTTATAAGATGAGTTCTGAGGCGGGTACCGTTATTCGCGATAGTAGCGGCATAAGTCGCTAGCTGAGCGGGTGTAAAGGCATTATCTGACTGACCGATCGCCGCCTGAACTGTATTACCTTCCTGCCAGGTTTTACTGTCGCGTCCCGCCAGAGTGCCGTTGCTCTCGTCGATTTCAACGCCCGTTTTCTCCCCCAGTCCGAATTTTTCGGCATAGAGATACATAGTATCGATACCGAGCCTTCGCCCTGTTTCGGCGAAATAAGCGTTACAGCTTTTTGTTAGCGCTGTTCTCAGCCCGATAGAGCCGTGGGTGCCCATACAAGCTACGGGATTAGTCGGATAATAGTCGTAAATCCTATTGCAGGTAAAAAATGTTCCTTCGCCGATAATGTTCTCCTGAAGCGCCGCCGCAGCTACGCAAGGCTTGAACACCGAACCGGGAGCGAATGAGCCGATAAACGCGCGGTTATAGATAGGCGCGTTTTTATCCTGAACTAGGTTAACGTAATAATCGCCGTATTTTGAGTATTTATTCAAATTAAAAGTAGGATAGCTTGCCGCCGCAAGTACCGAGAAATCCTTAACGTCAAGCATTACTACCGCGCCTGTATGACAGTCCTCGCCTTGTCCTTCGCCTTTATACGCCGCTTCGGTTTCACCAAATTTACGCGCCGCTTCAACCTGAGTTTTTAAAGCGTCGTTAGCGACCTTCTGCAGCTTGCTGTCAAGCGTAAGATAAAGAGTGTGGCCTGGTTTAGCGTTAACGGACTCTACAACCTTAGTTACATTACCGTCGGCGTTTTTCTGGACGATTCTTTCTCCGCCGACTCCCTTAAGCTGATCCTCAAACGAAAGCTCCAGTCCGAATTTTCCGATACTGTCGTTAAGTCCGTAGATTTTACCCTCAGCCTGCTTTTTATCGTATTCTTCCTTGGTGATGCTTCCGAGCGCGCCGAGAATATGCGGCATCAGCTTGCCCTTAGGATTATGGCGGGTTAAGTAGGTCTGGATTTCCACGCCGCTAACGCTCTGCATATTTTCGCTGACAATCGCCAGCATATCGGAGCTGATATCCTTAGCGAAAATATATGGATTTGTGTTGGAATACCACATCCGCTCCATATTATACCGAACTGAAATAAGATCTCTTAAATCGTTCTTTGTTTTAATCTTTTTATAATCAATATTATAACGCTTCACTAAAAGGCTAGCCGCGGTTTCCGCGTTATCCGAGGGCTTTAAGTCGAGATAATCCTTTGACTTAAGAACTTTTATCTCGTCTTTTCTGCTCTTTTTAAACTTGAATGTTCCGCTTGAGCTTATTCTGATGGGCAAAACGTCTATCCATTTCTCTTCTCGGGTTTTCATCAGCTTTATAAGCGACAAAATAGTATTATCAAGTTTTTCCGCGTTAATATACAGCTTATCGAGTACAATACGGTATTCCGTACGGTTAACGGCAAGACCCTCGCCGTTACAGTCGAGAATCTCTCCGCGTGTAGCGTCTGTTTTTACGGTATAAGCGGTAGAGGTATCGGCGAGCTTTGCGTAGTCTTTACCCTCAACTATCTGCCAAAAGAACAGCTTACACGCAAATCCGCAGAAAATAACCAGCGTAATAATAATACAAATTATCGCGCGTTTTTGTATAAACCGCTTTTCGTCCTCTTGCTTTTCTTTATCGTCAACAATCATTTATCGTAACTCCTAGTAATCCAGTAAACTCCTGAACAATCCTTTATTGATAAAATACAGAATAATACCGCAAAGGAAGGTATATATAATTCTTGAAATATAATGAGCCAAAAAATACAAGCCTGGCTCATTTTTCCCCGCGAAAAGATAGAAAAACAGGAAATAAAGACATATTAATCCCGTTGAAATTATCGCGTTAAACGCAGTCGCGTTCAAAAAGCTCACAACCATATAATCGCTGAAAATCCAACCCAGCACAAAGCATACGGCTCCGAGCATTATCGTATAAAAGCCTACATTATCGCCGTAGCCGAAATCGAGCAATACTCCGCAGGAAATTCCGTAAAACATCGCGGGAAGCTCGGGCTCAAAATACGCTATGGTAAGTGCCGCGGGAATCAAAAGCAGCGGCTTACCGCCGAAAACTTCGGGCATTAAATTCGGAGTTGCCTGTAAAATATACAGCAAAAGAATTTCTATCCCATACGCGAAATAACGGACTACCGTAAACTTTTTGTCCATTAATTATCCTCCTTCTCGGAGATACGCTTAATTTCGCCCTTATTCTTAAAATCGGTAAGAACTACAACGTCCGTTACCTTTTTTATATTTTCGTACGGAGTTACTACCGCGTATTTCGCGGCGTCGTATTTATCGTATTTTATATCGCTGACCTTACCTACTATAAGGTTTTCGGGATATATTCCTCCGATTCCCGAGGTTGTAATTATATCGCCCTTTTTAACCTCGGCGTTGGCGTCGATTTTAGTAAAGGTTGTTTTATTTTCGTCGGTATAAAGCGCGTTTCCCGCGACAACTCCGCTGTCTTTAGTACGTTTATCCAACGCTCCCGCCTGTAAATCGGGCGATAAGATCGTTGTTACCTTACTGCTTACGGCGTTCACGGAGCTTATAAATCCGATAAGTCCGTTTTCGGTAATTACAGGATCAGAAACGCTTACTCCGCTGGATGTACCGACGTCTATCGAAAACGAGTAAAAATCCTGACTGCTGTCGCGGTTAATTACCGCGCCTGGCATTATCTCGTAATCGGCGTTGTCTTTCTTTATTTTATAGTATTTCCAAAGCCTGGCGTTTTCTTCCTTTAAATCGTAATAATCTACTAGCTGAGTCCGTAAGTCCGCGGCTTCTTTTTTAAGCGCTTTATTTTCCGAAATCAGCTCGTCGTAGGTTTTATCTCCCTCTTTAGCCGCCGAGGCACTTACCTGGAACAGCCCCTTTGTAAGGAAATTAACTCCCGAGGATAAAACAGGATTGCCTGCGGCGCCGAGTATCATCAACACGATTACCGCAATCACCGTTATCGAAATTATCTTAACCTTTTTATCGCTAAAAAATTCCATTTTTTATTCTCCTCGTCAAGTTTTTTCGTTCCTATTTAAAATGTTATATCCCCCGTACGCCAGCTCCTCTGACAGGTTTTGGATAGTACAAAAAGGTTCTGCGCTCGACTAATACCTATTACCTAAACTATTAACTCTTGTCCCCTTGCTAAAGGGAGCAAGATTGCATTACCTCTTACTTCTTAATTCTTACTTCTTAATTCTTAATTCCACAAAGGGCCGGCTTTCGCCAGCCCTTTTCTTTAAAAATCACTCTCTGTTGTGTTTATATTCGGCTTTAGTACCGCCGAGGCGTTTTCCTGTTCCCTCAACTACACAGACACAGTCAAGAGGTCTTTCGGCTACGTGAACGGGCATACCTGTTTCTCTCATAACGAGTCGGTCCAGTCCCCTAAGCATCGCGCCGCCGCCTGTAAGCATAATTCCGTGGTCGATAATATCCGCGGAAAGCTCGGGCGGAGTTTTCTCGAGCGTATTCTTAATTGCCTCTATTATTACCGCAAGCGGGTCGGCGAGCGCGTCGCGGATTTCCTCGGCTGTGATCGTAATATCCTTAGGAAGTCCCGATTCAAGACTTCTTCCCTTAATGAGCATATCCTTCTCGTCATTATACGGGAAAGCCGAGCCGATAGCGATTTTTATTTCCTCGGCGGTTCTGTCGCCGATTAAAAGATTATATGTCTTTTTAATATAAGTAACGATAGCCTCGTCGAATTTATCGCCCGCTACTCTTACCGAACAGGCTGTTACGATATCGCCGAGCGAGATAACGGCTACCTCGGAAGTACCTCCGCCGATATCGACTACCATCGAGCCTGTCGGCTCGTCAACGGGAAGTCCCGCGCCGATAGCTGCCGCCATAGGCTCCTCTATAAGCATAATATTCTTACTTCCGCTTGCCTGAACCGCGGCATTCTCAACCGCTCTGCGTTCAACCTCGGTAACGCCCGTCGGCATACAGATCACTATTCTCGGCTTGCTGAACAGCGAGGGCTTAGCGGCTTTCCTGATAAAATGCTTAAGCATAGTCGCCGTAATATCAAAGTCGGCGATAACTCCGTCCTTTAAGGGACGTACCGCTACAATTGAACCAGGGGTTCTTCCTATCATATCTCTCGCCTGCTGTCCTACAGCAAGTACAGTATCATTACGGATATCAACCGCCACAACCGACGGCTCGCGCATTACTATACCTTTGCCCTTCATACAAACCAAGGTATTAGCGGTACCTAAATCTATTCCTATGTCCTTTGAAAATGAAAACATATTTATACTCCTTTCGGATTTGTAAAATCAAATTTATATGTATCCTATTTATTATAGCCCATTAATCGGCTTAAATCAACCTTAATTTGTCATTTTTTGCCTGTAGAACCGAAACCACCCTCACCGCGCTCGGTTTTTTCAAGTTCTTTCACTAAGGTTAGCTCGGGTATTATCACGGGAGATATGACCATCTGGGCTATTCTTTCATTAGGCTCAACAGTATACGGAGTATTGCTTACGTTGCATAATCCGACGCAAATCTCGCCGCGGTAGTCGCTGTCAATTACACCGACTCCGTTTGACAGGCAGATGCCGTGCTTTACTCCGAGTCCCGACCTTGCGTACAGATAAGCGACGCAGGAATTATCGGGTAAAGCTATAGCGATTCCCGTCGGGATCATTTTTAAATCCCCGGGGTTAATGGTAACGCTCTCGTCTATACAGGCGTACAGATCGGCTCCTGCCGAACCCGCCGTACCGCGCGTAGGAACAACCGCGTTTTTCCGAAGTTTTTTTATCTTAACCTGCATATCGTTCAACTCCAAAACTTGCAAAATCAATATAATCTTGCAAAAATACAAAAAGCTAATATTTATACATTTTTTATTATTCCCTTAAGAAATAATTATATTTTCCTCCGGAGAAATTTTATTATTTCCGACTCGGAATAATAGTTATAAAACTCCCCGTTTCAACAATCCGTGGGTCTTTTTGGTAGAATTTAGACTCTGACTGATAAAATCACGTATGTTTTCCACGTTTTCCACAGAGTTTTCAACAGAAAAGCGGAAAACCGCAAGGTCGATATTTTCGGACTCTTTTACTGCGTTTATTTCCTCGACAGGCAGAGTGTTAAGTACTTCTGTAGCGTATCCGTCACAGTAAAAAATGAAGGATTTATTAAGCCTGTCTTTCATCTTTCCTGATTTTTTACAATCGCCGCATTTTATCCCCGCGCTTTTATTCGGGCAGTTTCTCGTAAGCATAACGGGAATATATCCGCAGCACATTATGCCTCTCGGAATATCGCCGCCCAGCATTTTCGCGTCCTTGAGCGTTATCTCTAAGCTCATCTCGGTATCGGTAAAGCCGAATTTTTCAGCCCATTTTAAATCGAGAGTATTAGTAAAATTCAGTCCGAACCCGCCGTGGATTTTTAAACTAAGCTCCTTAGCGATATATACGGCGGCAAGATTATTACACAGAACATCTTCTATCCCGAGCTTTTTAAACTCGCCGAGGTTTTTAATAACAACACTTTCTCTCGAAAATAGGGCCCTCGGTATTTCTATCCCGATTTTAAAGCCTTCGCTCTTTAATCGTTTTACTTCGGACAAATCGCTGTCAATCGGAATAAAGCATAAGTCAAAATCTTTAAACCCGACTCCGATTTTCGTGGAGCTAAATCGGCCGTAGCTGAGTTTTTTCTCGGCTTTATGAGGAACTATCTCGGGTAGCTTTACCTCGTTAATATTATAAATTCTTGTTTGGGAACGTTTTTCGCTGAGTAATGTCAACGCGTCGCGTCGTAATCTGTTAAGCTCGGACATCGGAAGAACCGCTTCGCCGTCCAAGGTTATTTTCAACTCACTGATATTATAGGGCGTTGAGCCTGTTTTTAACAGCTGGCGGCGTACTTTTTCATCGTTAAGAGGAGATTTTTCCGCTTTCTCACAGCTTTCTCCGCTTTTAACCTCGACCGTATTAACTCCGTCCGTTACGTTTAAAACCGCGTTTTTACCGACCTCGGCAAAAAATCCAGCTTTTAAATCAACTCTTTTAAGCTCATCCTTATAAGAATTTCTGATTTCTTTAAAAAGCGCTTCGTTGGCGGAAACTACATCATCCTTACGGCGATAACCAAACATTTCGTATCCGCGCTTAGACGTATAATAACCGTCGGTAAAACCTGTTCGGGAGAAGACTTTTTCAAGATTATCTTTAGTTTTTTCGTCCGCAAAACCATTATCGCGGGACTCTACGCACGCTTTAACCGCCGCGGCAACATATTCGGGACGCTTAAGCCTTCCCTCGATTTTCGCCGACGTAACGCCGATACTCTCTAAATCTCTGATATAATCAATTATACTGTTATCCTTTAAACTTAAAGCGTACCTGCTCTTACCGATACAAAACGGCAGGCGGCAGGTTTGGGCGCATCGTCCGCGGTTTCCGCTTCGCGAGCCGATGACCGCAGAAAAATAGCATTGTCCCGAAACGCTCATACAGAGCGCTCCGTGTACAAAAACTTCGATCTCGATCGGACAGCTTTCCGCGATTTCCTTTATCTCGGCACGGCTTAACTCGCGCGCAAGCACTACGCGCTTAAAGCCCTGCTCCCAAAGCAACTTCGCTCCGCTCGGAGAATGAACGCTCATCTGAGTTGAAGCGTGAAGCGGAAGCTCGGGCGCGATTTCCTTAGCCAGCATCGCGAGCCCCATATTCTGTACAATAAGCGCATCTACTCCCGCTTTAGCGGCGGATATAAGTAGATTTTTTACGTTTTCAATTTCCTTATCGAAAACTATCGTATTAATCGTAAGATATACCAACACTTTGCGGATATGGCAATAATCGACCGCTTTTTTCAGCTCTTCGCCGTCAAAATTCTCGGCTCCAGCACGTGCTGAAAACTCCTTAGCCCCTAAATAGACCGCGTCGGCGCCGCTTCTTACAGCAGCGATTACGGACTCAAAGCCTCCGCAGGGAGCCAGTATCTCAATTCTTTTCATCTTCAAAAAGCGAATATTGCCTCATCGGCTTATATCCCTTATTCTTCTTTTTCTTTTTTCTGCCCATAGGCTTCTCGGGCTTAGGCACATCGGGAGTTTCAGCGGGTTCTTCCGCTATCTCCTCCGCGGGATTTTCCTCGGGCTTTTCTTCAGGCTTAGGTACTTCTTTCACCATTCCGTCGCCGTCAAGAATTCGGGGCGGATTTTCAGCCTTTTTCTGTAATTCGTCAACTAATTCGTTTAAGGACTTGATTTCCTCATCTTTCTTTTCAAGCATTTCCTTAAGCTCGCGGATTTGTTTAGCCTGTTTATCTGCTTGGTTAATAAACGGCTTAGCTTTATCGGAAAGGCTTTTATTACGTAGCTTTTCCTTCTCCATATCGTCCGCGTAATCAAGCGCGCAAAGGAGCGCCGCCGAACGGCGGTCAAGAGTCGGATTTTCGGCAGTTATTCTCGCTATAGTATCGCTTACATCCTCCGCCAGCTTCTGTACGTAATCCTCTTTATCGTCGCTTAAAAGTATAAACCTTTTTCCCGCGACAAATACAGTATGTTTATTCATTTTGTTACCTCCTTATCAAGTAACCTTTTTTTCCACAGTAATTATAGTATAAACATCGTACTGATAAAAGATAAGTATTAATATTGTAAATATAAAAAACACCATTGTAACCCGAGAGCCACGGTGCCCGTGGAGCCATAGCCGCCTATGGAAAGGTTTTTATTATTACAAAAGTTCATCAACGGCGGGTTGTATTTCGGATTTATGATAAACTATAACCCGAAGCTGCCTGAAACGATAAAAACCGCCGATGTCGTTTGACATCGGCGGGTAAAAATATTAATTATGCATTATATGAATAGTTCGGGCTTTCCTTAGTGATTTGGATATCGTGGGGATGGCTCTCACGTAAGCTCGAAGCGGAAATCTGAACGAATTTAGCTTTGCTGTGAAGTTCATCGATTGTAGCGCAGCCTGTATATCCCATACCTGCTCTAAGTCCGCCCATCATCTGGTAAACCGTATCGGATAAAAGTCCCTTAT
>CAJOHT010000050.1 GCA_905234305.1 uncultured Ruminococcus sp.
TTCTCTCGTATTTATTTTTCTTTATACAAGCGGTAAGCTCGTCCAGCGCCTTTGTATAACGGGCGTCCTTAAACTCGACCTTATCGCCGATTTTTGTGGATTTAAGACTCGGGGCGATCATCGAGATAAGGTTCTTGGGCTTCTTAGCGACCTGCTCGAGAATTATACTCTCGTCGCTTACCATATAGTACAGCCCGTCAGCTTTCATCGAATACGCGGGAGTCGCGTTTTCGATATTTATAACAATCGAATTCGGTAAGCGGAAACCGATCGAAGCGGATTTAACGTAGGGCAGGCTGTCCTTTACCGCCCCTTTATCTCCGAACATTGACGCTATAAATATATTATCTCCCTCACTGACCTTAGCAAGCCTTATTACGGTATCGTTAGGATAGTATTTATTTCCGCTTACGTAGATATTTTCGGCTTTAAACAGTACCGTAAGCGAAAGCACAATGCCCACCGTAATTACTATCACAATAATCGACACATAAGCAAAGATCCTTCTCGCTCTGCGCTTAGCGGGTGAGATCGGCTTAGGCATTCTTTTACGGCGTTCCTTACGCTGTTTTTTTGCCTGTTCCTTTCTTACCGCGACCTCATCGGCATAAAAACCGTCCTTATGGTCGCTCGCCTCTAAATTACGTACACGCTTATCGGTTTCCTTCTCGATAATATCGGGAAGTGTTTTCTTTTTCGGACGTCTTTTTGTATCGTTCGGGCGGGCTTTTTCACGGCGTTTTTCGGATTTAGCGTTCTTTGTTCTGCGCTTCTTCTCAGCGTCACGCATAATATCGCTTCTGCGCCTTGCGCCGTCTATACGCTGTTCGTTCTCCACCTCAATGCTTTGAACCCTGACGTTACGGTTCTGAGAAGCTTTACGCCTGCGCTCCGCCTCACTCATTCGGCTAAAGTCTACAGCGCGGTCATCTGTTCGGGGCTTAGGTCTTTGAGACTTAATATGGGCGTCCTCAGCCTTACGCGCCTGCTTACGGGCTTCTTCACGGTACTTAGCGGCTTTTTTATCAAATTTTCTGTTAAGCTCCTGCTCCTTTTTATGCTGATTTTCAAGCGCTTTTTTCTCCTTAGGAGTAAGCTCGCGCCTGCGCTTAGGTCTTCTGTCGTCCATATTTTCACCCCTTTCCTTAGTTTTTTACATCTATATTTTCCTTACATCCGCTCCAAGAGAGCTTAGCAATACCTCGTAGCTTTCATATCCTCTCTCAAGATATTCTATTCCATATATTTCCGTTTTATCTTCCGCGGCGAGAGCTGCTGTTACGAGCGCTGCCGCTCCGCGCAAATCGCGCGCCTCAATCTTAGCTCCGTAGAGTGATTTTACGCCGTTTACAACGGCTACTCTTCCCTGCACATTAATATCCGCTCCAAGCCGCGTCAAGCCTTCGACATGCTTAAAACGATTTTCAAAAATATTCTCGGCGAACACCGAAGTGCCGTCGCACAACGTCGCCGCCGCCATCAATACCGCCTGAGCGTCGGTCGGGAATCCGGGGTACGGCATTGTCCTTACGAGCCGCATCGACTTAAGCCTTTCGGGAGCCGAAAACAATAAATCGCCGTCATTAAAAACAGCCTTGCATCCCGTTTCCTCAAACACGGGTATAACCGCGCTCAGATGATTTTGCACTACTCCGCGCAGCGTTATTTCGCTTCCCGTCACAGCCGCCGAGGACATCAGCGTAGCCGCTACGATCCTGTCGGGGATTATATTATGGGACGCTCCGTAAAGCTCTTTGCCGCCGTTTATTACAATTACACCCTCGCCCGCGCCGTAAATCTCAGCGCCTGCTTCATTAAGAAAATCGCATAAATCGGTAATCTCGGGTTCTCTGGCAGCGTTTATTATAGTAGTAGGGCCTTCGGCTCTCACAGCCGCCAATATTATATTCTCGGTAGCTCCTACGCTCGGGAACGATAAATCGATTTTAGCTCCCTTTAGACCGTTCTCTGCGCGGCATTCAATAACGCCGTAACGTTCCGAAATCTTCGCGCCCATTTTCCTGAGTGCCTTTAAATGCAGGTCTATAGGTCTTGGACCCAACTCGCACCCTCCGGGGAAACTCAGCTTAGCATACCCCGTACGGGCTAACAGCGCACCCAAAAACACAATAGAACTGCGCATCTCGCGCATAAGGCTGTCGGGAATATCGTTCTCGCGCAAGCCGTCACTATTCACAATTACCGCGCCGCTTTGCTCATAAGCGTCACAGCCGAGATATCGGAGTATCCTCATAGACGCGTCAACATCCGACAGCATAGGGCAGTTAAAAAGCAAGTTTTCTCCGCGTGTCAGGATAGTTGCCGCCAATATCGGCAACGCGCTGTTTTTAGCGCCCTGAACCTCCGCTTCTCCGAAAAGTTTTCTTCCGCCTGTTACCACAAATCTTGACACACGAAGCACCCCTCAACATCATAATACCAATGATATTTTATGAGTGCCGTTTTTTTATGTTACTAAATATGACCTGTTATTTTCCTTATTACGGAGTAAATTCTCTCGTTAGCGTCGATAATCGCCATCTTACGGGCGTTATCCGTATATTCCTTGAGCTTTTCGGGATTCTGGAGCAGGCTGTCCGCCTTCTCGATAACAAGCTCCTCGGTCAAATCCTTCTCCTCGATAATCTCAGCCGCCCTGTTATTTACGAGCGCCATAGCGTTATGGTACTGGTGGTTTTCGGCAACATTCGGAGACGGAATAAGTATAGAAGGTTTGCCCATCGCCTGGATCTCCGAAAGCGTAATTGCTCCCGACCTCGAAATAACAAGGTCAGCCGCCGCCATACAGGTAGCCATATTGTCTATATATTCACGCACATCAAGGTTAGGACACTTCCTGACATCGACTCCCTTTTCCTTAACATAATCGGGGAACCATAGTCCGTTCTTACCGTAACCGTGGATATGCTGGTATTTACCATCTTTTCCGCTTCGGGCGATAAGTCCCGCTACACCCTCGTTTATCATACGCGCTCCGAGCGAACCTCCGAACGAAAGCACTACAGGTCTTTCGTCAAGTCCGAGCTGTTTACGGGCTTCTTCCTTATTAGCGGAGATGATTTCTTTTCTTACGGGATTACCCGTAACAACACAGTTGCTCTTCTTATCAAAATATTTTTCCGCGTCCTTAACCGCGAGCATTACTCTCTTAGCGGATTTCGCGAGCATTTTATTCGTAACGCCGGGGTAAGCGTTCTGCTCGTGGATAATAGTAGGGATGCCCATTTTAGCGGCAGTTCTCAGTACAGGACCGCTTACGTAACCGCCCGTACCGACGCATATATCGGGTTTAAAATCCTCGATAATTTTACGCGCTTCCTTAGAGGAAGAAAAAGTTCTTTTTACGGTAAGAGCGTTTTGCTTCATAGCGGCAGGACTTAAGCTGCGTTTAAAGCCGCTTATCGTAATAAACTCCATATCGAAGCCTGCCTTAGGCACAAGAGTTTCCTCCATACCGCCGCGGTTTCCGACAAAAAGTATTTTAGCGTTTTTCTCCTTATCGCGTACATAGCCCGCAATCGCTAAAGCGGGGTTGATATGGCCCGCGGTTCCTCCGCCTGCTAAAAGTATCCTCATATTTTAATTGTCCACGTCCGGCGTGGACGTCCCTTTCTAAAAATTCATATCCTCCGTACCGTTTCGCATTATCAAGTTTTGGATACATAGGATATGTTCTGCGTTCAACTATATATTTATTGCTTACTTATCACTTACCACTTACCACTTATCACTAAAAAACAATTTATTGTTTTTCTATATTCGCCGTTCTCGAAATCGAGAGTATCAGTCCCATCTGCGCAAGCAGCATAATCAGCGAGCTTCCGCCGAAACTGAAGAACGGCAGCGAAATACCGGTATTCGGGAGCCAGTCGGTTATAACTAATATATTGAGTACAACCTGCACGCCTATCTGGGACGAAAGTCCGATTCCGAGCAGCTTGCCGAATCTGTCCTTAGACCTTAAGCTCAGGGTGATTCCTCTCCATACAAGCAGAGCGAATATCAGCAGAATAATCAACGCGCCGATAAATCCAAGCTCCTCACACACAATCGCGAACACGAAATCGTTCTGAGGTTCGGGGAGATAAAGGTATTTCTGTCTTGACTGCCCGAGTCCGAGTCCGAAAAGTCCGCCCGAACCGATCGAGTAGAGCGAATTTCTCGTCTGCCAGGTTGTCTGCCACATATCCTCGGTCGTATAAACAAGAGCCTGACCCCAGCCGTCCATTCGCTGCATAGCGTATGTAAGAACACCAGTAACCGCCGCGCCTAAAATCGCAACGCCGAGCAATATAGCGCCGATAACAAGGTATTTCATCTTCATTCCGCCGATATAAAGCATAATTACCGTCAGTATTCCGATAATTACAATACCCGAATAATGCGGCTCCAAAAGCAGCAACGCCGCTGTCGAACCGAAAATCAGAATTCCAGGCAAAACACTGTACTTAGCGGACTGCATTTTATCGTAATAAAGGCTTCCCCAATGCGCGAAGAAAAGAATAATCGCGAATTTCGTAATCTCGGACGCCTGTATATTAACGGGGCCTATCTCAATCCAGCGGTGTACATTACCTGGGAGTACCAGAACTACCATAAGCGTAATATACGAGAAGCCCAGCAACAGAGGCGCGAGCTTATGCAGCTTATTATAGTTAAAGAACGATATTCCGAGCATAGCCGCTATTCCTATAACGGCGTAGATAAGCTGGCGGCGCACGTAATAATAGCTGTCGTTGAGCTTATAATACGCGCTCGGGTAACTCGCCGAGAACATCATTATCATTCCGATAATTACCAGCACAAGCACTAAAAGCAAAAACGGTAAATCAAGTCCCATTCCCCTCTCTAAAAGAGGACGGCGAATCTTTTTTTTACGCTTCAGCTTCTCTTGAGCCGCAGGTCGTCTGCGGAAATCGTCGTTTCTTCTGCGCGAGCGCGTTCTATTCAGTTTTTCATCATAGAGACGGTTCACGTCAGCGCGACGCATTACCTCAACCTGTGGCGCCATTCTTTTATCTCCTCGTTTTTTAAATATCCACGTCTATCGTGGACGTTCCTATCTTAAATCCATTTCCCCCGCACAAAGTGCCTCTGTAAGATTTTGGATACATCGGATAGGTTCTTCGTTCGACTAATCCATATTACCTATTACCTAAATATTTATACTCCGAAAAATACTAAAAGAAATGCTCCTATTCCGAAAATAACCGTTACCGCACTGAACACGGAAACGATCTTGACCTCGGACCAGCCGCACATCTCGAAATGATGGTGAATAGGGCTCATCTTAAAGAGTCTTTTTCCGTGGGATATTTTAAAATAACCTACCTGTAATACAACCGAGAACATCTCGCACAAATAAACTATTCCAAGCGGCAGAAGCAAAATCGGCATATTCACCGCGAACGCCAGCGCGCACACGATACCGCCCAAAAACAGCGAGCCCGTATCGCCCATAAACACCTTAGCGGGATGGAAATTCCATACCAAAAAGCCTAAGCATCCGCCCGCGACAGCCGCCGCCATAAAGGAAACTCCCATAAAGCTCACCAAGCTAGCGATAAGCATAAAGAATATCGCTACAAAAAACGTAAGCGAGCCGTCAAGTCCGTCAATACCGTCGGTAAGATTTACCGCGTTTACAATACCGACGATCACAATCGCGGATATTACATAATAAAGCCATCCGAGGTCTACCTCGCCCGCGAAAGGAATTATAGTCTTAGTACCGTAACCCATAAAGCCGAGTACCGCTAAATACGCGATAGTTACCGCAAATTGGAGGACTAATTTCTGAATAGCGGTAAGACCGAGATTACGCTTTTTTACAACCTTGATATAGTCGTCGATAAAGCCGATTATACCGTGGCCGAGCGCCAGTCCCAATCCCGCGAAAACAAACGTCACGCTTCTTGCGGGATCCTGCTGGTATGATCCGACAAAGCTGTTGCCGAATATGCTGTACAGCAACACGCTTACAGTCGTTACCACGCCGATTCCGATAATGAACATAATACCGCCCATTGTCGGCGTACCTTGTTTTTCCTTATGCCAAGACGGTCCGATATCGAGTATCGTCTGACCGAAATTCACCTTATGGAGAAAAGGTATAAGGAACCTGCCTATAAGCGCCGTTATCCCGAATGATAAAAGCGCCGATAAAAATGTCCATATCCCAAAAATCGTCATTTTCTAATCCTCCTTTTTTATATCTCCTCGTCACCACTTGCAGTACCTCCCTAAAAAGCGCTATCCTCCTGTCCTCAATTTCTATATCATATTTTGGATAGCACATAAAGGTTCTGCTGCAGACTATCACCTATTACCTTAAAATTCTTACTTCTTAATTCCAAACTAGTCATGCACTACTGTACTTCCCGAGAATTCCACGGTAATAACCGTACCTCTCGGCACAGATTCTCCCGCGCTTATGCTCTGGGTAGTTGAGACAGCGCTCGAGCTTGTCGTTACACCCGAGAAGCTGACGTTAAGCCCTGCCGCAGTCGCAATATCGTTTACGGTAGAAACTGAATATCCGACCATATCGGGAACGTCGACCTTTTCTTTCTTAGACTCCTTATCGGTATACAATACGATATTTCCGCCTGTCGGAACCTTTGTTACCGCTGACGGTATCTGAGCGATAACCTTCTTTCCGCTGCCCTTAACGGTAGTCGTAAAACCGTCGGCTTTCGCGGCTTGCTCAGCCTTGCCTACCGAAAGACCTACGTACGAACCCGCTACGGTATCTACATACTGCTTTTCTCCGCTCGAGTATTCCGCCTGTACCTCAAGATAAGGAAGAACCTCGCTCATTATATTTACAAATACAGGCGCCGAAACCTGGCTTCCGTAGTAGGAAGCGCCTCGAGGCGTATCGAAGAATACCAAACACGCCAGCTGAGGCTTATCGGCGGGAGCGAATCCGCAGAACGAAGCGATATAATCCTCGTATCCGCGCTGGGACTGACCGATTTTCTCGGAAGTACCCGTCTTACCGCCGACGCGGTAGCCCGCTATATATCCGTTATTAACGCCGCCCTGAGTTGTATTTCTCTCA
>CAJOHT010000051.1 GCA_905234305.1 uncultured Ruminococcus sp.
GTGATTTCGGGAGTGGCGGTAATCGTATTAGCGTCGAGAGTTTTCTTTTCGCTTTCAACTACGCTGTCGCCGTTTTTCCTGAATGAGGATACCGCTAAAGTGTAGTTTGTAAGAGATTTAAGGTTTTTAACGGTACATTCTGCAGTTTTCTTTACCGAGTCAGCTTTTTTAAAGTCCGGTTCATCTTTTGCTTTTGCGTAAATGTTGTAGCCCTCGGCGTCTTTTACGCTCTTCCATTTAAGGGAGATCGTATCCTGAGAGGCTTTTACAAACTTTAAATTGTCCACGGGGTCGATTTTTGGAGTAAAAATATTCCAAAGTGTAAATCCCGAAACAAGAACAAGTATTATTATAAACAACACTAATCCGTAATGATGTTTTTTCTTTTTCCACCTGTGGTTTTGATAGCCTCGGTAGGAGCCGCGTCTTCTTTGAGGCGACGTCGAACGCCTTCTCGAGGAAGGAGAATAGCCGTTCCTGTCAACCTTTAAATCAACATATTTTATTTCCATAAATTTTTACTTCCGTATTTCCTTAAGTATAAAATTATTCAATATATATTTTAATCAAAAAAAGGAAAAAAGCAAGAGAAAAAAAGAAAAAAGTAATAAACGTTTGAAATTTATCCCAGCATAACGTCGAGCAGCATCATAACCGCAAATCCCGAAACAATTCCCATAGTAGCGAAATAGGGATGAGTGTCTTTATTTTGCTGGCACTCGGGAATAAGCTCGTGAACGGCTACAAGGATCATCGAGCCTGCCGCGAAAGCGAGCGCGTAGGGTAGAATCGACTGAACATATACGACTGCTAACGCTCCTATTATTCCCGCGACGGGTTCAACGGCTCCTGAGCAAGCGCCTGTTAAAAAGCTCTTTGCTCTTGAAAATCCTTCGCGCCTGAGCGGAAGCGATACCGCCGCGCCCTCGGGGAAATTCTGAATTCCGATTCCGACCGCTATAGTAATAGCTCCCATCAGCTTTTCGGGGGAGAAATTGCCGCACTGAAGCGCTCCGAAAGCTACTCCTACGGCTAATCCCTCGGGGATATTGTGCAGGGTTATCGAGAGTACGAGCATAATAATGCGGTTTAGCCGTTCGTTATGACCGCCTGTCGAGATAATGAGCTTTCTGCGCGAGAAGGTGACTACTTTATCCGAAAGCCACATAAATACCGCGCCAAATAAAAATCCGACCGTCGCGACAAAATACGGCGGAAAAGATGAATAGGTTTTTGAAAGTTCAATCGACGGATCCAAAAGCGACCAAAAGCTCGCGGCGATCATAACTCCCGAGGCGAATCCGAGCATAAGGTTCATCGCCTTTTGGCTCGGTGATTTAAAAAATAAAACGGTAGCGGCTCCGAGCGAGTTTACCGACCACGTTCCCAAAGCCGCTAAAAGCGCGTATAAAACAAGGTTATCCATTTTCAACCTCCTGTATTATAATACAGCGGATAGGGATAGAAGTGACAAATATTTAAGGTAACAGATAATAGGTAATATGTAATAGGTGTTAGTCGAACGCAGGACATTTCCCAAGTATCCAAAACCTGACAAAGGCACTTTGTAAGGGGGATAAGGATTTTAGAGAGGAACTGAACGGACAGACGAGGATGATGAAAATATTTGACTTTTGGAGGGGTTTGGGGTAAAATGTACTATGTATAAATTTGTGTTCTTATAAATATGGAAAGGAGCGGACAGTATGGCGCTGATTATGGATATCGCGGTAGTGGCTTTAAGAATGCTGCTTCCCGTATATACCGTTGTAATTGTATATCAGATTTTCGCGGCTATGAGACGCCGCCGCCGTCCTGAGCGTCCGGTTGTTCTTTTGCAGGATTTAGATACAGGCGAAAAAATTCCCGTTCTGTTCTGGGAAAACGCAATCGGCAGAGCCCGCGGAAGCGATATAGCGGTTGACGATCCCGCCGTTTCACGAAATCACTGTGTGCTTTTGCGCCGTAAGGAAGGCTGGTTTATTACCGATACAGGCTCAAAAACAGGAACCTATGTAAACGGTAAAAGAGTTGTCCGCAGAACTAAGGTAAATATTGACGACGAAATCGCTATAGGAAATAAGGATTACACGTTTAAACGCGGCGAGGAGTTCGACGAGGAGCTTCAGTCAAGCTGGTTTTTCTCGAAGGTTTCAAACAAACCCGCTATCCAGCCGTATAAGATAATGATACTTGTTTCGCTGTTCCATATTTTTATGGCGGTCGAGGCTTGCTTCTGTGACGGCGCTAAGGATTTTGACCCCGCAGTATTATGCGGAGTGCTGGTAGGAGTAGAGTGGCTGTTCTTCTTCGTATCGAGAGTTATTCTTAAGCGCGTTGCTTTTGAGCTTGAGGCGCTGGGACTTTTCTTTACGGGAATAGGAGTAATGCTTTTAGCGAGGCAGGAGCTTCGCTCGGCGTATGTCCAGCTTATAGCGGCGGCTATCGGAATGGTAGTATTCTGTGTAATTATTAAATTTATTGAGAATCCCGACCGAATCGGGCGCTGGCGTTTAATCATTATGATTATAGCCGTGCTGCTGCTCGGAATAAATCTTGTTTTCGGACGGGTGACAAACGGTTCGGCTAACTGGGTCCATATTGGTCCCGTTACCGTACAGCCCTCGGAATTTGTTAAAATTGCCTTTATCTTTGTGGGCGCGTCAACTCTCGACCGCTTACAGACAAAACAGAACTTGCTTGAGTTTATTATTTTCTCGGCGATTTGCGTAGGAGCGCTCGCGATTATGGGCGACTTCGGCACCGCGCTTATATTCTTCGGAACATTTCTGCTTATTTCATTTACGCGTTCAGGAGATTTTAAAACCGTTATACTCGCGCTTACGGGAGCGGGATTAGGCGGATTTATCGTGCTTAATATGAAGCCGTATGTGTTAAGGCGTTTTCAGGGATGGAGACATGTCTGGCAGTATACTCAGGACTCGCGCGGTTATCAGCAGGCGCGTACGCTTACATATATTGCGTCGGGCGGATTGTTCGGCGTAGGTATCGGTAACGGCGTACTTAAATATGTAGCCGCCTCCGAATCGGACCTTGTATTCGGTCTTATGAGCGAGGAGATGGGCTTTATCTCCGCCGTTACTATCGCGGTAGCGGTTGCTACGCTGTTTATTTACGCGCGCTCAATTACTACAAGAAGCCGCAGCACTTTCTATTCGATTTCGGCATGCTGCGCAGCGGGATTGTTCGTTATACAGATGTCGCTTAATGTTTTCGGCGCTACAGATATACTTCCCCTTACGGGCGTTACATTCCCGTTTATCTCCGCGGGAGGTACGAGTATAATATCGTGCTGGGGACTTTTGGCGTTCATTAAAGCGGCTGACGAGAGAACGTATTCAAAATAGCAAGTGTAAAGCAGTCAGCTTACAGTAAAAGATAAAAAAGTCGAGCGCAGAACCTTGTACATACTATCCAAAACCTGATAGAGTATTGACGTTAGGGGGATATGTATTTTTGATAGGGACGGTCACGAGCGACGTGGAAATTTAAAAAAGAAAGGAGAGGTTTAATGAAACGGACATTAAAACGGTCTTGGCTTATTTTTATAGTTGTAATAGCGTTTTTATGCGGACTTTGTTTTCTGATAGCAGAAACTATTATTAACGCGTCTGACTGGGTAGACCAGCCGTACAACGGCCATATTTCAGGCTCGGGCGGATTAATCCAAGCGGGCAAAATCACCGACCGAAACGCCGAAGTCCTCGCGGAAAGCGTAAAAGGCGAGCGCGTTTATCATTCCGACAATGCCGTACGGAAATCTCTCCTGCACGTTGTCGGCGACAATTCGCTGAATATTTCGACAGCGGTTCAGAGCCAGTTCCGCTCGCAGCTTACGGGCTACAGCTTTATATGGGGACTTGATATGCCTCAGAGCTTCCGTCACGGAAACGATATGGAGCTGACGGTTGACGCTCAAACCTGTAAAGCGGCGTACAATAAACTGAAGAATTACGACAGCGGAGCGTGCGTAGTTTATAATTACGATACGGGCGAGGTACTGTGTTCGGTAAGCGTAAAATCTTACGACCCGAACAGCCCTCCGAAAATCACTAAAAAAAATGAAGATAAATACGAGGGTGTGTATCTTGATAACGTACTCTCGTCAACATATACCCCCGGTTCGATTTTTAAAATAGTCACCGCTGCTGCTGCAATCGAGAATATCCCCGATATTTGGGAAAGAACATGGTACTGTAGCGGAAAAGAGGAAATCGGCGGAGGCGACGTAACCTGCGTTAACGCTCACGGTACCGTTAACCTCAAGCAGGCGTTCGGGCATTCCTGCAACGTAGTTTTCGCGGAACTCGCGGTTGAACTCGGCGCGGATAAAATGAACGCTATGGCTAAAAAAATGGGAATTAACTCCAGCTTCTCAATAAGCGGAGTCAATACTAAAAAAGGTCATTACGATGTAAAAGACGCTAATAAAAACCAGCTTGCGTGGTCGGGCGTCGGTCAGTATAACGACACGGTCAATCCTATGCAGATGGCGATTCTTTGCGGAGCGATAGCTAAGGGAGGAACTCCCGTTATACCGTATACGATAAGCGGTAATACAGGCTCGCTCCTTACGGATTTGGGGATTACCAAAATCGGCAACAACGGCAAAAGCCTGCTTTCGTCCTCGACAGCCGACGGGATCGGAGAGCTTATGCGCTACGCCGTTATAAACGATTACGGCGAGTCGATGTTCGGCGGACTAAAAATGTGCGCCAAAACAGGTACGGGCGAAACTCTTACAGGCTCCGATAAGGATAAAAACGACGGTTGGATGATAGGCTACTGTAAAGACAGCAAATATCCGCTCGCGTTTGCCTGCGTAGTACGCGGAAGCGGAGAATACGGCTACGCGACTGCGGGACAGGTTGCTAAAGCAGCTGTGATTCAGGCGGCTAAGAGTCTTAAGGAATAAAAAAACACGTACTAAAAACAGCGTTCAGTATATAGACTTTATAGAATAGAACAAATTCAAAAATTATCCAATGAAAGGTTGAGAATAAATTTATGAATCCATTAAAGGCATTATTCGGTAATTATTCAAAAAGAGAGATCAAGCGTGTTCAGCCTATCGCTGATCAGGTTCTCGCTTTAGAAGAAAAATACGCCGCTATGAGCGACTCTGAGCTAAAGAATCAGACGGCTCTTTTTAAGGAAAGACTGAAAAACGGCGAAACTACAGACGATATTCTCCCCGAGGCTTTTGCGGTATGCCGTGAGGCTTCTATGCGCGTACTCGGAATGAAGCACTTCCCCGTTCAGGTTATCGGCGGAATCATACTTCATCAGGGACGTATCGCCGAGATGAAAACAGGTGAAGGTAAAACCTTGGTAGCGACTCTCCCCGCGTACTTAAACGGACTTACGGGCGAGGGCGTTCATATCGTTACAGTCAACGACTATCTTGCCCGCCGTGACTCCGAATGGATGGGTAAGCTGTACCGCTTCTTAGGGCTTACGGTAGGTCTTATTGTTCATGACCTCGATAACGACGAGCGTAAGAAAGCGTATGACGCCGATATTACCTACGGTACAAATAATGAATTAGGCTTCGATTACCTGAGAGATAATATGGTAGTTTATAAAGAGAATAAAGTTCAGCGCGGCCATGTGTTCGCGATTGTCGACGAGGTTGACTCAATCCTTATCGATGAAGCGCGTACGCCTCTTATTATCAGCGGTCAGGGCGATAAATCGACCGAGCTTTATACTCAGGCTAACCGTCTTGCGAAAACTCTTACCGTTAAGCGTTTTACCGAAACAAACGCTAAAGAGGATATGGAGCAGTATTACGCCGAGCAGGGCATTGACTATGTTGTAGACGAAAAAGCTAAAACCGCTACCTTGACCCAGAGCGGAGTTAAAAAGGCGGAGGAGTTTTTCCATATAGATAACTTGACCGACCCCGATAACCTTACTATCCAGCACCACGTTAACCAGGCGATTAAAGCTAACGGTATAATGAAGCGCGATGTTGACTATGTTATTAAAGACGGCGAAATTATTATCGTCGACGAGTTTACGGGTCGTCTTATGTACGGCAGACGTTATAATGAGGGCCTGCATCAGGCTATCGAGGCTAAGGAAGGCGTTAAGGTTCAGAATGAGAGCAAGACCCTCGCGACTATAACCTTCCAGAACTATTTCCGTTTATACAGAAAGCTCTCGGGTATGACGGGTACGGCGATGACCGAGCAGAACGAGTTCCAGGAGATTTATAAGCTCGACGTTGTTGAAATCCCGACGAATAAACCTCTTGCGAGGGTGGATCTTCCCGACTCGGTATTCCAGACCGAAATGGGTAAATTCAACGCTGTAATCGACCAGATTGTTGAGGCTAACAAAATCGGCCAGCCTGTACTTGTCGGTACAATTTCAATCGAGAAATCCGAGCTTCTCTCAAAAATGCTTAAAAAGCGCGGAATAAAGCATAATGTCTTAAACGCGAAGCAGCATGAGAAGGAAGCGGAGATCATCGCTCAGGCGGGTAAGTTTGGCGCTGTTACGATCGCTACTAATATGGCGGGGCGTGGTACCGATATCATCCTCGGCGGTAATGCCGAGTACCTCGCGAAAGCGTCTATGCGTAAACAGGGAATAGAGGATGAGTTGATTGCCGAGGCGACGGGTTTTGCCGAAACCGATGACGAGGAAATTTTAGAGGCAAGAAAAGTATTTGCCGACTTAAATAAAAAATACGGTGAGGAGATTAAAGAAGAGGCGGATAAGGTAAGAGAAGCTGGCGGTCTGTTTATTATCGGTACCGAGCGTCACGAATCGCGCCGTATCGATAACCAGCTCCGAGGCCGTGCGGGTCGTCAGGGCGACCCCGGTACAAGCCCTGTTCGGCGGCGACAGAATGAAGGCTATGCTTTCGAGAATGAACGTCGACGAGGATATGCCTATCGAAAACAAGATGCTTACCAATATTATCGAAAGCTCTCAGGAAAAGGTCGAGCTTCGTAACTTCGGTATTCGTAAAGACGTACTCCAGTACGATGATGTTCTTAATAAACAGCGTGAGATCATTTATACTCAGCGCGATCAGGTTCTCGACGGCGAGAATATCCACGACTCGATTATTAAGATGATCGACGAGCATGTTGACGTTACCGTTAAGCACTTCCTGCCTGCTGAAATTCGCGATAACTGGAATATCCATTCGCTTGTTGATACTTATTATGACTGGGCTATTACCGACCGCGATAAGTACAAGTTCTCTGTAGAGGATTTAGAGAATATTGAACCTGAAGAAATCAGGGATATGATTGTTGAGGACGCTAAGGAGCTTTACGCCGAAAACGAAAAACTCCTTCCCGAGGAAACTATCCGCGAGATGGAGCGCGTATACCTGCTCAGAAGCGTTGATACGCACTGGATGGATCATATCGATAATATGGAACAGCTTAAGGCTGGTATCCACCTCCGTTCTTACGGTCAGCACGATCCTGTTGTTGAGTACCGTTTAGAGGGCTTCGATATGTTTGATGAGATGATTGCTTCAATCCACGAGGATACCATTAAACTTATGCTTACCCAGCCGAAGCGTATTTATGAGCAGCAGAAGCGCCGAGAGGCTATTGCCGCGGCTAAGCGTTTAGCGGCTCAGAAAGCGGCTAACGCGAGATTGGGCGCTGATGATGACGCAGAGGAAGAAAGCGACGTTGTAAAGAACGCGCTTAAGCGTAAGCAGGTCGCCGAGCCTACGGCTACCTCAGGCGACGGAACCGATTCGCCGAACAGAACGATCCGAAAAGGAAAAAAAGTCGGACGAAATGACCCCTGCCCCTGCGGAAGCGGTAAAAAGTATAAAAAATGCTGCGGGCGCAACGAATAATAACGGAAAGGATTAGATTATATGAAAAGAATAATAGTATCGGCGATTGCCGTAGTTTTAATCGCGATGTCATTTGCTTCCTGCTATGATCCCCTCAGCGCGACAAATCAGAAAAGTACAAACGCTTCCGACGCTACTACATCGGGCGAATCTGAAAAAGCAAAAGCCAAAAAGGTAAAGGCGGAAGATTATGAAAAGACTTTTGAGGGACTCTACGATTATATGAAAGACAGCGGATTTATAACTGTTGACGAAAACAAATCCAATGTAGTTAAGATGAATGTTAAACTTATCGGAGCCGAAAAAGGTTATAAGTATACTATGGGCAATATTCGTATCGAGCTTTACGCGTTCAATCTTAAGGGCGAAAACAAAACCCGTGATAAGATTTTGGACAGTGTTAAAAAGGACGGCACCTATACTATCTATAGTCAGGTTATCCCCGCTTATCTTACAGATGACGGAAAGTTTATGATGATATACGCTAATCCTGATGTTCGCGAAGGAGATACGACCTCCGACGCGTATTTGAATATGCAGAAAGCGGTTAAAGCGTTTAAAAAGTTTTGATAATTGATAAGCAAAATGAAAGGGGCTGTCGCAAAATGAAGCGGCAGCCTCTCAGTATAAGTAACAGGTAAAGACTTTTAAAATATCATCACATTTCAACAGCAAGAAAACGACACT
>CAJOHT010000052.1 GCA_905234305.1 uncultured Ruminococcus sp.
TCGTTCGAAAAGCATTTTGCCGCGAGGATATGCGTCCACTTCAGCGCCAGACAGAACACGATACTGACCAGCGCGCAGCCCACGCCCAGCACGGCGATCAGCAGAAAGTTGACAACCGTCATGGAGGGAACTGCGGTCAGAATGAGGCGCATGGGAGACAGTCCGAGCAGATAGGTGATGCCGAACGCCGAGAGAGAGGAGACCAGACAGGGAACAAACGCCGAGTAATAGATGATGCCGACGGAGATGACCTCCATCGCGAACAGCGCGGCGGTCAGCGGTGTGCCGAACAGGGCGGAAAACAGTCCGCTCATACCGCACATGACTGCGATGTGCATATCTTTTTCGTCCAGTCTTACCGCTCTGCCGATGAAGCTGCCGATACAGCCGCCCAGCTGCAGCGCGGCGCCTTCCCGTCCCGCGGAACCGCCGAACAGATGGGTGATCACGGTAGAGATAAAGATCACGGGCGCGAGCAGGATCGGGATCTTCTCATCGGTGCGCACCGAGTTGATGATCAGGTTGGTGTCCGCATGTCCCGAGAGCTTGGTCACCCGGTACAGCAGGGCGATGATCAAGCCGCCCAGCGGCAGAAGATAGCACAGAAAGCTGTGCTGGAGCCTCAGCTCGGTGACATAGTCGATGGCATAGCGGAACGCGGCGCCGATCCCTCCGCCGACGGTTCCGGTGACGGCGGCGATCAGCACCCATTTGAGAAATGAGATAATATACTGCGTAACTCTTTTTGAGTCGTGCTTGACGATGGATTTGATATCCATAGACGATTTCACCTTTAATCCGTAAGATAACAGAGAAATTATACATCAATCCGCATGAATACGCAAGTAAATTGTGCAATAATAGCATTGAAATAGCCCTGCGATTGTGGTATGATAATTTGGAAAATGAGTACATATGCCTATGAGCTTTTTTATGTACGGGAAGGAGCAGCCGATGAGAAAATTTCTTCAGAAGGCGATGCAGTTTATGCAGGGCCGTTACGGAAACGATAAGCTGAACGTTTTTATCCTGATCATCGCGGGAATCTTGTATATCGTCAACATCTTTGTCAGAAACGTTATTCTCATCGTAGTGATCCTTCTGCTTCTGGCGCTGGTCGCCTTCCGTATGCTGTCTACCAACATCACCAAGAGACTGTACGAGAACAGACGGTTTGAGGCGATCTATAAAGCGATCTTTGATTTCTTCAAGCGCCAATACATGAAGATCAGGGATTTCAAGACGCACCGCTATGTCCGCTGTCCTCACTGCAAGGCGCAGCTGCGGCTCAAAAAACGCACCGGTGTGCAGCATATTCACTGTCCCAGATGCAATAAGGACTTTAAGAAAAACATACTTTTTTGACAAATAGTATGTTTTTCAGTGAAAAGTGAAGAGATAAGAGTGAGGGTCACTCGCTTCGCTCAAACAATTTATGGCTGGTTTTAGAAAGTCTGCGAACTAAAGAGAAAGAAAGGAGGAGAGCTATGGTATTTTCATCATTATTATTCCTGTTTATGTACCTGCCCGTTGTGCTGGTGATCTACTATGTCACGCCCAGACGCTGGCGTAATCTCTTCCTTTTTATCGCAAATCTGATCTTCTACGGCTGGGGAGAGCCCGTCTATGTTTCTCTGATGATCTTCTCCACCGTCGTTGATTATACCTGCGGCAGGTTTATCACCAAGTACCGCAAAAGGCAAAGCGGTTTTTGGTCGCGTCTATCGTCATCAATCTGTCGCTGCTCGGCTTTTTCAAATACGCGGGATTTTTGACCTCGACGCTCAATTATCTGCCGTTTTTGAATATTCCCGCCTTTAAGGTGCCTCTGCCGATCGGTATCAGCTTCTATACCTTCCAGACGATGTCGTACTCGATCGACGTCTACCGCGGCGACGCGCCGATGCAGAAGAATATTATCACCTTCGGCACCTATGTCTCACTGTTCCCGCAGCTGATCGCAGGCCCGATCGTCCGCTATAAGGACGTTGCCTATCAGCTCGATCACCGCAGAGAAACGCTCGATAGCTTTACCAAGGGCGTGATGATATTCTGTATCGGACTGGGTAAGAAGGTGCTGATCGCCAACCAGATGGGCGCGCTGTGGGATGCGATCCGCGAGTCGGGAGAAGCCAACGGCTGGCTCGGCTCATGGGTGGGCATCATCGCCTATACCTTCCAGATCTATTTCGACTTCTCCGGCTACTCCGACATGGCGTGCGGACTGGGAAATATGCTGGGCTTTGAGTTCCTCAAGAACTTCAACTATCCGTATATTTCCAAGAGCATCACCGAATTCTGGAGACGCTGGCATATCTCTCTGGGCACATGGTTCAGAGAGTATGTATACATCCCCTTGGGCGGCAACCGCAAGGGCACGGGCAGACAGATCCTCAACCTGCTGATCGTGTGGTTCCTGACCGGCTTCTGGCACGGCGCGGACTTCAACTTCATTTTCTGGGGACTGTACTTCGGTCTGCTGCTGATCATTGAGAAGTTTGTGCTCAAGAGGTGGCTTGATAAGGCGCCTGCCTTTGTCTCTCATATCTATTCGCTGTTCTTTATCGTGATCGGATGGGTGCTGTTCTACTTCTCGGATCTGACCCAGATGTGGAACTATATCGTCTCGATGTTCAGCTTCGGCTCGGACGTGATCGGCGACAGCGCGGCGGCTTCGGCGCTTTCTTATCTGCCGATGCTGATCGTAGCGGGCATCGCTTCCACACCGCTTGCCGCAAAGCTGTACGGGAAGATCAAAACGGCAAAATTCATCTGGGTTCCCCAGACACTCTACTGTCTCGGCGTACTCGCTGTCTGTACCGCGCTGCTGGTATCCCAGAGCTATAATCCGTTCCTGTACTTCAGGTTCTGAGAAATATCCGAAGAAAAATAACTATCATTACGAGCCCCTTCAGGGGCGCGGCAATCCCCTTGTTATTACGATTGCTTTCTAAGAGAATCCTATGCAGACGGCTGCAAGGGGAAGGGGATTCTCACGTCGGGCTTTGCCCTCCTCAGAATGACAATAATACCAACTTTTCCGGCGGGGGACAAGCCCCGCCCTACGATAACCCGGTTATAAACTGTTACGAAAGGAGCTGTTACAATGAAAAAATCAAAGCTGAGACTGATACCGATGATTGTTTTCCTGGTATTCGTCTTTTCGCTGACAGTCCTGTTCTTTGTATCCCCGAAAAAAGAATACAGCTCCTCTGAGAAGCGCTATCTCCAGCAGGCGCCCGCGTTCTCCTTTGCGGCGCTGTTTTCGGGGAAATTCGGCGACGAATTTGAGACCTTCCTGTCCGACCAGTTTGCGGGACGCAACCTGTGGGTCGGGCTGGCGTCTTATTATCAGCTCGCGATCGGGAACAACGGTTCCAACGGTATCTACTACTGCAAGGACAACTATCTTGTCAACGATCCCTGCGGCGACGGAAGACTGTCCGTCAACACGGACGTGATAGAAGAGTTTGCCGGCAAGCACAGCGAGGTTCCTGTTACCGTGCTGATCGCACCGTCCACCGGATATATCTGTTCCGACGTCCTGCCCCCGGTACACAAGCAGTACAAGGACGACGCGTATTTTGAATCGTTTCAGGAGAAGCTCCGTGATGTGGACTTTGTCGACGTCAGAGAGGCGTTTCAAAACGAGTACAGCGCCGGCAATCAGATCTACTATAAGACCGACCACCACTGGACAAGCTATGGCGCCTATACCGCCTACAAAGAGCTTTCGCCTGCGCTCGGCTATGAGCCAAACGACGAGAGTGTTTATGAAAAGACCTCTTATGAAGACTTCTACGGTACGACCTACTCCTCCTCGGGCTTCTGGCTTATCCCGCCCGACGAGATCGAAGTGTGGGAGAACCACGCGCATGACGGCGCCGTGAAGGTGACCGTGATAGAGGGCGAAAACCGGACGGAGCATGACGATCTGTTCTTCTATTCCCATCTCGAAGAGGACGATAAATATCCCGTGTTTCTCGACGGCAACCACGCCTATGAGATCATCGAGAACGCTGCGGCGGCCTCCGACGAGCGGCTGCTCGTCATCAAGGACAGCTTCGCCCATTCTCTGGTGCCGTTCCTCTCGGATCACTACGCGTCGATCACCATGCTCTAAGCAGAACATCAGCCAGCTGATGGAGCAGGAGCACTTTGATCGTGTGCTGTTTCTCTACTCGGTCGACAACCTCTCCTCCGATACCGACCTCGTCTGGCTGGAGTGACAGAATACCGGAGTGAATATAAAACCATTCTGAAACCGTAAATCCTCCCTGACTGCAGGGAGGATTTTTCAATAGAATGGATAAAGACGTTTATTCGGATTTTTGCTGCAGCGGTTCGATCTTGCGAAAAACCATGGCGTTGAGAAATTCGGGAAAAACAGCGCGCCAGTATAAGCCGTTGTGTTCGCCTTCCTCATTGAAGTGCAGTACGACCTTGTCCGCGGGATAGCCCATATCCCTGAGTCTGTTATACATACAGGTAACGTCGGGATCGGTGTCCTTGGGGAGGTTATCGGGACCCGGCTCGGTGCCCTCCGGTACGCCCGGACCGGTATACAGATAGACGAAGGGGGACTCATCGTCAAAGGTTTTGTCGCTCAAATACTTTTTCCAGACAGCGTCGTCGTATTCCCAGAACGAGGGAGAGATCGCGCCGACGGTACCGAATATCCCGGGATATTGCATCGTGATATAGAACGCTTCCAGTCCGCCGAGCGAAGTGCCTGAGATAGCGGTGTGCAGCGCGTCGGTATAAACGTTGTAGTTTTCCCGGATATACGGCACCAGAATCCCGGCGATAAACTGTGCGAACTGAGAACCGTCCATGCTGTCATACTCCTGCTTTCCGAACATCTGTTCATCTTTGGAGACTCCGATATCGGGCACCAGCTCGTTATCACGCCCGTTGAGGTTCTCGATCCCTACGATGATCGCTTTATAATCGGTTTGCGATATCATCGATCTGACCTGTTCGGGCGCGGCGGCGTAACTGTTCAGCGTATCCTCCTGAGCGATCAGGTTATGACCGTCAAGCAGATAAATAACGGCGTACGGGTCTTCTGAGGAAGCGTCATAGTCGTCGGGCTTCCAGATATGGACATTCTTTTTGCAGCCGAAGCCGTCGAGCGTAACGTCGTCCGTTTCGGGGAAATAATTGATCTTTTCACCTTCTGTATAAGGCAGGAAATAGGTGTCCGCCCGGTACCATCCGCTGACGCATTTATTAAAAGCGAATTCCTCCGATTTTTTATTATCATATAAAATGTACGCCATATTATAAACGGAGATATCTCCTTTGCAGGAGAAGGTGAAGGAGTTTTTATCATCGCTTATTTTTTTCATTCTTACCTTTTTCTTTTTACCGCCGTCGCTGTTAAAGAATACGGCGGATACGTTTTTGCTTTTTAAACTGTCTTTAAAATACAGTGTATGTGTTTTTTCTTTTTCTTTATCGGCTGGGGAACATCCCGAAAATAACGCTGACGCGATTACCGCCGCTAAAAGTAAGGATATAAATTTTTTCATAATTACCTCTCTTTTCGATTACGATACTATTATACTACGAACTAAATTCATATCAATATCTTACTGCATTAATCTTAAGTTTATCTAAAGCTGATAATTTACACGTTTATTATTGAATTGTATTTTTGATTATGATATACTGGTGAAAAATAAAGAAAAAAGGTGTAACTATGAAAAAGAGAAGATTTTTAAGCTTGATTTTGTGCCTGTTTATAGCCGCGTCAGTTGTACTTACAGGTTGCGGCGATAAAACCGAAACCTCGTCAAAAGCTGTCGATAGTACGACTGAAGCCGCTGTAACCGAGAGTGCAGCCAAGGCTGCTGCTACAGATAGTATCGATTATATGGCGCTTGTCAACAAAACGCATAAGCTCTCCGCTAATTGGGAGAAAAAGTTAAAAACAGTTACTTTTAAAAATACCGTAGGCGATAAGGTTGAAGTAGAGAAAAAAGCCTATGACGCGTATCTTAAGCTGAAATCGGCTCTTGAAAAAGAAAAAATATATGTTGACCTCGATTCCGCGCGCAGAAGTGTTGCCGAACAACAGAGGATTATGGACGATTTTACAAAGCAGTACGGTGCCGATTATGCCGCGAAAACCGTTGCTAAACCAGGATATTCCGAGCATCATACAGGACTTGCGCTCGATTTGTACCTGATTATCGACGGTAAGGATGTAACTGAAAACGAGGATATGATAAAGTATACCGATATCTGGGCGACAATTCATAAGCTCCTTCCCGAATACGGCTTTATCCTCCGTTATCTCGACGGCAAAGAGCATATCACGGGTTACGGTTATGAGCCGTGGCATATCCGTTATCTTGACAACAAGGACATCGCTGAAGATATTACCGATAAGGGTATAACCTTTGAGGGTTATCTCAATACTGCCAGTGAAGATCCCGTAAAAATTATTTAGGCAGTTCTAAGGTTTATTCTAAAGAAGAATTAAACGACGCTGTTATTCAAATAAAATGCGAGTTCGCTGTTTTGCAGGAGTCAGGTTGTATTCTAAAGAATATCCGTTACGCGGGCGATAAAGAAATAAACGAGAAAAATCTTAAATGGATTAATTCATTAGAGAGTAAAAAGAATTATAAGAAAATCGCAAAATTCCTTACGGATTTTAAAACTACTTCCAATGTAAAGAACACCACTCTTAATCCGAATGACAATTATACGAATTATGAATGGTGGCTCGTAAAAACTAAAGACGACGGTTGGGAAATTGTAAGCCGAGGATATTAATTTGTTATAAAAACAGGTCAGGAACGATAATCGTCCTGACCTGTTTTTTTTGTTTGGTAGGGTATTACAACAATCTGTATAATACTATTATACTATCACCAAACAAAAATAATTTGTATTTCCCGCTCAGTAGCACGCTGCGCGCACACAAGCAATGGTAGCGTTGCGACTGCCGCCTGTGGCGGATAAAAGGAGCAAAAGTGCTGTGCAAAATAAGGAGTATCACGAGTCCGTGCTTAGGACGAGTGAGACGACTATATTCTGGACTGGGACATCCGAAAGCGGACGCGCTTTTTTGCTATCATATCATTACTTATCAAAAAATTAAATTTCAGCCGTTAACGGGGGAGAGCATATGTTATTTTGACGTTATTACGTCCTTATAGGACTTACCCGCGTTCTCCGAGCCGCTCATCATAGCAAGGTATTTCTGAATACAGGTAGCGTCTTTGATGTCGATTCTGCCGTTCGAGTTAACGTCGGCGAGCAATTTGGCGGTTTCAGAAAGCTGCGCGAGATCGGCAATCGATTTCTGAATCAGTGTAGCGTCCTTGATATTTACGTTCTTGTCCTCGTTAGCGTCGCCGATAGTGCCTAAATCCTTGATTTCCGTAGGAGCCTCGGTAGCAACAGTTGTAGGCGCTTCGGTAGGAGCTGTTGTCGGCGCTTGCGTAGTAGCTTCGGTAGGTGCCGTTGTCGGCGCTTCTGTAGGAGCTTCAGTCGGGCGTACATACGGCTCGGTGCTGTAGAATACCGCGATACCCGTATTGCCGAGAGTACCTGTCATTATAGTATCTGTAACCGTCCATTTATTGCCTGTTACTTCGTCGGTGTATGTGCCAGGGATAACAAGACTGTCAGCGTTCGGAACAGTTACTTTACCGCTTGAACCCTTAGCGGATACAACTACAGCGCCGCCTTCACGGCATACAACGTCGCATCCGTCGCCCGAGGTGTAGCTTTCTCCTCTGCCAACTAAAGCGTTTTTAAAGTGGTTTACGGCGGCTACTTCCTTGGATTTATAATGTGTGCTTCCTTTATTGCCCGCGTAGATGCTTTCTCTGTCCGTAGAGCCTGGTCTAGAGAGATATAGCGCCTGGGCGTCGGATCTTGAACCGAGTATCGCGTATGAACGGTCGATAATCTCCTGTTTCAGGTTCTTAGTCCATCCGCCGTCGTTAGGGTTATTGGCGAAGGTGTCGTGGCTTTCGCCCCAGTAAATCAGCTTAGAGCCGTCAACGCCTTTAGTTTTCCAGTGACCGCTGTTAGTTACAACTTCGCCGTCTCTCATATGGCCTGTAAGTTCTCCGCTGTAATTACAGTCGCTTACGCTGATATATTTAGTATATTCCTTCATAACTTCGGCGTCTTTTCCGCCCGGGTTATCGAGGATCTCGCCGTACGACCATAAGCCGACGCTTTTTACCATTTTAAAGAAATCGTCGCCCTCGGCGGGTGTGCCGATATGCTTAGCGGCGTCAAAACGGAAGCCTGATACGCCGATGCTCTTCAGGTCGTTTAAGTATTTTTTAACAACGCTTTGTACGTAGCTGTCCTCGGTTTTGAGGTCTTGCATACCGATATCGCCGTGAGTTACCTGATAGCGATCCTTCCAGTTCGTGACCTTGCCGTAATTGTGCCAGTATTTACCGTCTTTAAGGTCGTTTTGGATTTTACCGTGGTCGCCCGTAAGGTGGTTTGCTACGACATCGACAATTATCTTTATTCCGTATTTCTTAGCCTCAGTACAGAGCGACTGCAGCTCCGACCTGTTGCCGAGATCGTTGTAGTTTATGTAGAAACCGCACGGCTGATAAAGCCAGAACCATTTTCCGCCTGTGTCGCCAGGTTGAGCGGGTGAGGTCTGTACCGCAGTAAAGCCCGCCTCGGCAATTCCTTTAAGCTCGCTTTTAATGTCGTTATACTTCCAGTTAAAGCATTGGAGGATATTTCCATCCTCGATTTTTTTCGGCAGCCCGTAATCGGTGTCTGTTGTTTTTGACGAAGTATCCGCCGCGGCAGTTTGTATAGCGCCGAACGCGAAGCAGGAAATCAAGATGCTTAAGCAAAGCATCAATCCCGTAATCCTTTTTTTCATTTTCTCAACTCCTAAATCATACAAATAAAAACAAATTTTACTTACAATCCTATTGTACCAAAATGCAGGATTAAATTCAATCAGCGTATTGCACAATATTATCTTACGCATTAAATAATAATATTGCCGTTATGTGAAAACGCTTACTATTATGTGTTTTAAAGTATTATTTAATAATTCGGTTGAATAGAATTTGAATGTCATTCTTCGGGGGAACTAATATACTGTATATTATTCGTCTTTAGAATAATCTGTTATATTATTATTCTAAAACCGAATAATAATATAATTGTGATAAAAAAAGTAATGAAAACTGTTATGAATATCATGCATTCCTTTTTTAGTTTGCATTAAATTGACTTGACCTTTGTATTATGATATAATTATCAAGGGTGATTATATAGAAATTCTGTGATTCCGTTAATAGAAATCCTCTATTCCAAATGATAAAATATAAACAATAGCAAGTATAAATTTAAGGAGGATTTGGGAAATGAGGAACTGTTTAAAAAATGGAAAATTTATTCTTTGTATAATACTGGCTATTTTAACTGCAATTATGCTTCCGATTGAAGTATTTGCACAAGTGGCTCCTAAGCACAATCCTAGTGCTATAGTCAAGTTTGATTCATTAGCCGAATCTGAGGACATTGGCGAGATTGTAACAGAGCTTAAAGAGCGCCGAGATGAATACACAAAGCATTTTCGAATGGAAGACGGAACAATGATGGCGGTTACATGCAACTTCTATTTCAAAAATAAAAAAAGCGATTATGTGGCTAAAAAAGCACTATTATTAGGAGGATACATTTATGAAAAAGGTTATATTATTAGTTTCTATACCTTTATTTTTCCTGTTTATTCTTTTTACTGTTTTGTATTGTTTTTTAGCTAAAATAAATTATAGTAATATTGATATAAATGCAGATAGCTATGGCTGTTTGAATTCGGAGTTTACTGATTTAGCTAAGGTTAAGGATAAACTATACTATAATTATTATGGGAATTTTATAAACAGCGGTACATACGAAATATCGAAAAGCGGTGCAAAAAAGATTAAGAATGCAGTTGTAAAGCTATTACCGGAATATGATGTTTATTTAGATAAATTTGTTTCTTTCAACAATAAAACAATGACTTATCCAGATGATAATATTCTGTTCAGCGTTTCTTCAGAGTCGGATTCTAACGATATAATAAATTGCCAACGCACATATGAAATGTACGATGGAGAAATATATTTAATAAATATAGGAGAAAAGAAAACAAGGATAAATAAGTGGAATAAAGGGTTAACTAAATCGGGTTTTAAATTAGATAAACATATATATAACTATTTTATTAATAAGGAAAAGATATATTATACTATAAAACGTAATAATTGTTACGAACTTTATTGTTCAAAGTTTGATTCAAATAAAAGTCAATATATAAAAAAACTGAATTATCCATTGATAAATAATATTTTTGTACACGGCAATGATGTTTTTATTTGCAGTTCAAATCAAAATTCAGTTCTAATAGACGATACAATAATTGATAGTATCTCATGCGAAACAATAAATAATAATCATAAAACTCAAATAATTAAGGGAAAAGAATTAATTGCTTTTTTTAATAACAAAAACTTATATTTTTGCATTAAACACAATGATGAATATGAGTTATATTTATACAATAATAAACTTGTCAAATTAACTTCTGTTACAAAATACGAAATTGAAGATTTTTGGGTGTTTGATAAAAAATATGTTTATTATAAAGTTAATAATGTTTTGTATCGCGTAAATGTTTTATCTAAAAAAACCGAAAAGGTTTTTGGGTAATTGTTTCTTTAAAAATATGAAGGTGGTTGTTATGTCGATGAAAGATTTATGTATTGACTATATGTGTATTTCTGCCTTTGACGCTAACGGAAATGTATCAGGTCGATGGGAATATAACGTGAGAATGGCTAGGTATATATACGACAGCCTTAATCAGATTACCGAGAATTGGAGTTATACACGAAAAAAATACATATGAGTATGACGATGGTGGAAATATAGTCCGAAAAAGTACGCAGAGGCTAGATTATAGCGGAAACCCGACGGGCGATATTACTTATGAGGAATACGAATATGAAAACTCGAGCTGGGGCGACCTGCTTACAGAATATGACGGTCAGTCGCTGACCTATGATAGTATAGGTAACCCTCTTAACTACCGAGACGGAATGAGTATGACATGGACGTGCCGTGAGTTGCAGAGTATAACGAAGGGAAACGATACGTATAGCTATTCGTATAACATAAACGGATTAAGAACTAAAAAGAGCGTTAACGGAAATAATACGTTCTACTATTACGACGATAGTAATAACCTTATCGGACTTAAAAAGGGAAATACTACCGTCTTGTTCTACTACGATTCCGAGGGGCAGCTCTATTCTATGAGTAAAGGCGAGGATACGTATTTCTTTATTAAAAGCCTTTGGGGAGATATACGAAAAATAATCGATGAAAACGGAACGGAAGTGGCGTGGTATAGTTATGACCCGTTCGGTAAAATCATAGTCGGTAGGGAGGATAGTTCTGTAGAGGGATTAAATCCATTTAGGTACAGAGGTTATGTTTATGACGAAGAAACCGAGCTCTATTATCTTCAGAGCAGATACTATGACCCGAAAACCTGCCGATTTATAAACGCCGATGCTCCCGAATTCTCCGATACAGGCTCAGGCACTCCTCTTAGTACAAATATGTTCGCCTATTGCGAGAATAATCCGATAAGCGGTTATGATCCGAGCGGTGAGGATGCGTGGTGGATTCAAGCGACAGGAAGTGCAAAGTCGTTCGGGCATACATCTTTATTGATTCAAGAACGTAATGGCTTTTGGTGGTATTTATATTGGGGCGAAAAAAGCATTCAAATGTTTTTTATAGGAAAGAGTTCTCCAAATAGCATTAATAAAACAGTTGGGAAAATTATAAAGAAATTTAATAAAGAGTTTAATTTAAAAATTTCATATACTGATACATACAATGGAGGAAAGAAATATATAGGTAGTTTTTATTATTCTTTTTTTTCTTTTAAAACTGGGATGTCTGAGTATTCTTATAAGTATAGTAAAAAAATTTATATGTTGAAATATAATCCGAACAAAGGTAAGAAAGGGTCAAATGATTATTATTTCTATAACGGGAAATATTATATTTGTCCATATTCTTGGTTGATTGTAGGCAATAAATGCTATACTACAAATAATAAAAACTGTTTAAGGATTAGCGTTGCTACATTATTACAGGGGAAATTAACTAAGAATGATAAAAAATTTAAAGAACAATTATGGTACATATTTTATGGAAGTTTGATCCCGAATAACGCTTATAATTATATGAAATACTATAGTAAGGTGATATATATATGAAAAAAGCATTACTAAAACTATTTTATTTTATTGCTATTCCTTTAGTTATTATTTATTTGTTTTTTATCAACACATTCTATATCCACCCTATAGATATAGAATGTGAGTTTGTTGATAATAATTTTAACAACAATAATGATAATGCCAGTATTTTTGTCGGACCTCATATTTTAGCGGCTAATAAAAAACTATATGTAGGTTTTTCGAAAGAAGTTTTTTTTCGGGCGGGAGAATATGAGATATCAAATTATATAACACGTAGAATTTATAATGAAGGCTTTTCCGTTTCTGCAACAGGTCTTTGGGTAAATAATACTTATGACAACAAGCTCTTATATGAATACATAGATAATAATTGTATAAAATACTATAATGTTGAAAAAGGTGATTATGAAACTTTATTAAAAATAAAGTTACCTAAAGATAAACCAAAATCCTACTTTGTGTCCAATAACAATTTGTATATTGAGAGTAAAAACAAGAATATATTCCGATATAATAGAAAAGGTGCTTTTGAACTTGTTGCTTCGGAAAAGTTGTGCCATTCATCTTATCGTCCGATTTGGTATTATAACAATTATATGTATTATATCAACGATAAAAAAAGTTTTGACAGATTATATAAATATGATTTTAATACGAAAAAGATAGTTAGTTCAATAAATATAAGCTTTTTTAACTCTTATTCAGATATCAAGTTCCTATTAGGAACAGAAAATAAAGTTTTTGTATCACTTCCATCCAAAGGAAAAGATAATATCTATATGTTTGATTTAAAAGCCAATAAAAAAGATTGCATCGCAAAACTTAAAAACGATGTATATCTAATTAACGGATATGGCGATAACGTATATCTTTCTATTAAAAATAAAGGCGTGTATCATATTGAATCGGATAACTCTTTAAAATCTATTTATAATAAATCGGTCGATACTATTTCTATTTTGGATACGAAATGGGTGTATTTTTATAAAAATGGAGATTGGATTCGTATAACTAAAGACGGAAAAACTATTGAAAAAGTTTTTGGATAAAAAAGAAATTTTGGGGTTAACAAAGGTTAAACTAAATGATAAATAATACATCCACCCTCGCAACCTATATCTACAACAAAAAAGGACAGATTACAAAATTCATAGATGGCAAATTGGGCGAAACTACCGAGTATTGCTACGACTGCCACGGCAACGCTCTCTATAAATACCTCGTGTCCTCCGACGGCGAGCTTCTGAGAGTAGTAGACGGCAATACGGAAAAAACTGCCGTTAACGGCTCTATGCGTACTATTACGAGCGGAACGGACGAAGACGGTAACTCCTACGTAAAGAACGGAAAAGCTAAAATAACGACCGATACCGACGATTTCGGACGTACAACGAAGGTCACGACTAAGGTGGACGATTCTCCGAAATTCAACGTGTTCTATAATTACGCGAATGTGGGAGAAACTAACCGTACAACGAATAACATCCACGAGATAATTTATAAAATAGGCAACTATAACGAGATATTAAAGTGTAAATATGCCTACGACGCTAACGGAAATGTATCAGGTCGATGGGAATATAACGTGAGAATGGCTAGGTATATATACGACAGCCTTAATCAGATTACCGAGAATTGGAGTTATAATACATATGAGTATGACGATGGTGGAAATATAGTCCGAAAAAGTACGCAGAGGCTAGATTATAGCGGAAACCCGACGGAAAGCGTTATCAGGAATACACAATCGTTATTTATTTGAGCAACACGACCTTGAAAAAAGTACACGTCGCGGCGGATGAAATGATTAAAACATTCCATCAAAGCTCCGTGCTGATTCAGGAGAACCAAACCAAAACTGAATTCTATAGCGGAAAAACCGACTAATGACATAGAACTCAAAATAAAATAATAATCCGCAAGCTGTTTATGCCTGCGGATTGTTTTTTATCTATTTCTTTTAAAACACTTCTTGTCAAACTCGGGGTTAAAAGCGTAGAAGTTTTTGCTATCGAGCTTATCGGTGAGTATGCGAAGGTTCTCGCCGAATCGCTGGTAATGCACTATTTCACGCTGTCTTAAAAACCGAATCGCGTCCTTAACATCGGGATCATCCGCAAATCTTAAAATATTATCGTAAGTCGTCCGCGCTTTCTGCTCGGCGGCTAAATCTTCGTGCAGGTCTGTTATAGCGTCGCCTTTTGAGGCAATATACGCCGCATTAAAAGGTACGCCCGAGGATGAGGCTGGATAAACTCCGAGAGTATGGTCTACGAAATAATCCCCGAAGCCCGATTCTTTAATTTCCTTTTCGCTTAACCCTTTAGTAAGCTGATAAATAATCGTTCCTACCATCTCTAAATGTGAAAGCTCCTCCGTCCCTATATCCGTTAAGGTGGCTTTTAGTTCGGGCAGGGGCATAGTGTAGCGCTGGCTTAAATATCTAAGCGACGCTCCAAGTTCGCCGTCGGCTCCGCCAAACTGGCTCATAATCATCTTGGCGAGCTTAGGGTTAGGGTTTTTGATATTTACAGGATATTGCAGCTTTTTTTCGTATACAAACATTATTTATCCTCCTCATTTTCCCAAGGCCAAGGGGCTTTTATCCAACTCCAGCGGTTAGTGTTGTTCTCATTAACAGTAAGAGGTCCGTAGGATTTTTCGTATTTTTCTCTTAGCGGAGCGTATTTGTCAGTTATCTCTTTTATTTTATTTAAAGTATCCTCATCATTCGGATGAGTATCAAGATAAAGTCTGAGGTCGTGGATTAAAAACTGGTACGACGACAGCTTTTTCATAAGGATTTCTCTGTCAGTCATCTTTACCTCCAAAGCATTTTTCTCCGAAAAACGGTTTATCCAGCACAGGGTAAGCGGTTCCCGACTCAAGCGCCTGAGCGGCTGAGTAGGTTTTAGAACCGCACTGCTGGTACGGTATATATGCCATAGCTTCCACGGGATTTTGGGGTAGGGGAGTTATGCCGTAGCCTTGCATTACTGTTTCGATTATTTCCAAAACGTATTCTCCTTTATAGGTATTAAACACTGTTCAGTATTCCTTATATATTATGAAAAGTGAAAGGATTTGTCCGAAAAATTTTTTTAATTGTTCATACTTATTTCATATAGTTTTCACTTAAGGGTATTACTATAATGTCACAACATTTAAATAATCCAAGTTTGGAGGTAATTAATATGACAAACAATCCGTATGAACCTTATGAAAATAACTATACTCCCGAGAATATTCCCGAAGAGCCTAAGGCTGAACCCGAGAATATCAATTCATCGGTAAATCCCGAGACTACCGAGCATATTACAGCTCAGACTCCTGATTTTACACCCGACGAGTATTATCAGAAGAATTTTGCTGATAAGTCGTATTCCGCTGATAATTACGCGCGCTACGGCGAGGAATATTATAACGAGCCGAAAAATCCAAATCCCGCTCCCAATTACGCCCGTCAGAACTCATATACAAGCGGCGCTTATCAACAGCCCGCTCAGAATTACACCTCGCAATACAACAGTTCGGCGTATCAGGTTCCGAAAGCTCCGAAGGCTCCTAAGCCCGTTAAGGAGAAAAAGCCTGTTACAAGAGGAGCTTTAGCGGCTATACTTGTAGTAAGCGTATTATGTTCATCAATACTCGGAATAGGCGGAGGCTTTGCTGCCGCGAATATGATAAGCAATACGTCGTCAAGCGATGGGTTGAATGTCAGCAAATCCGACTCGGGCAGCTCATCTTACGCATCCTCAACCGCCACGCTTACAACAACCGAGATCGTTAAGAAAACCGCGGATTCCGTTGTTGAAATCACAACCGAGCAGGTAACAACAGGCTCTTTCTCTCAGCAGTATATCCAAAAGGGCGCGGGCTCGGGCGTTATAATCTCGAAAGACGGCTATATCGTTACCAACTACCACGTAATTGACGGCGCGTCTAAAATCAGCATTACTTTACGCGATAAAACCGAGTACACCGACGTTAAGGTTATTGGAACTTATGAGGCGGGAGATTTAGCGCTTCTTAAAATCAGTCCGAAAAAGACCTTAACCTACGCTACATTCGGCGACAGCTCAAAAATCGCCGTAGGCGATTACGCAGTAGTAATCGGCAATCCGCTTGGTCAGCTTGGCGGAACAGTAACAGACGGTATTATAAGCGCTCTCGACAGAGAAGTGACTATCGATAACGAAACTATGAACCTGCTCCAGACCAATTCCGAGATAAGCCCCGGTAACTCGGGCGGCGGACTTTTTAACGGTAACGGCGAATTAATCGGTATCGTTAACGCTAAATCAAGCTCGAGCGCGGCGGAAGGTATCGGCTTCGCTATTCCTATAAATGACGTACAGGACGTACTTTCCGATCTTAAAAAGTACGGCTACGTAAAGGGACAGATAGACCTCGGAATGTCGCTTTCCGACGTAAGTTCTACCGCTCAGCTCTGGATGTACGGCACTTCTCAGACAGGCGTCTATGTTACAAGCGTAAACTCAGGCGGCAGCGCCGATAAAGCAGGCTTCCGCTCAGGCGATATCATCACCAAGATTAATAATACAGAGGTTAAGTCAACTGCTGAGGTTAACTCGATAATCAAAAAACTTAAAGTAGGCGATACCGTTACATTCGGAGTATACCGCAACGGTCAGTCGGGTACGATAAAGATGAAACTCGCGGAGTATTCAAAAAACAGTTTAACTTCAAATAATTCCAATAATTCCAATAACAATGGTAATGATGATTTCTTCGGTGACGACGATGACGACAGAGGAAGTATTTGGGACATTTTTGATTAGTTAATAGATAAAGTAAAGGAGCTTCTTTTGAGGCTCCTTTTTTTATGCAGTAGTCAGTATTCAGTATTCAGTAGGGAACGAGTTCCACCT
>CAJOHT010000053.1:0-2083 GCA_905234305.1 uncultured Ruminococcus sp.
TCCTGGGTTGTTGTTGCTAATGATAAGAAAGCGGGCGTTGCTAAATTAGGCGAAACATCAGGTTCTTACAGTGTTCCCGCAAGATCGGCTGCTATCTTAGTTGAGAAAGCGTCCTATAAGGACTTCAGCGACAAGTTCAAGTACGGTACGCTCACAGTTAACCATCACGTAGGTTCAAACGTTACAACTAAGAAGTACCTCTACAGAATCGGCACAAACTACTATGCTTCTAAGGACGCAGAGCTTCTTAAGAGATATAACGTAACTAAGACCGAAGGCGCCGTTTCAGGCACATTCTCGGGCGACACAAAGGTTGACTATTATTATGAGTCAAACGGCAAGACAATAAACAAGCTCACCGTTAAATATGTTGACGCCAACAACAAGGCGCTTACTCCCGATATGAATTACGAAATCGAGTACGGTTCCAAGTATACAATTCCTGTATGTACTATCCAGAGCTATCAGGTTAATACCGACGAGTATCCTTCGGGAACAACAGGCAGAATCGCTGGCGACAAGACTATCACCTTTAAGTATAAGCCCCTCGCTTCCCAGAAAACTATCCTCCACTATCATAAGACTAATAGCTGGGGAACTATAAAGGCTTACGCTTATACCGATAAGGGCGACGAGCCTCTCGGAACTTGGAATAACGTTAAGTCAATGTCAAAAGACACCGATAAGGGTAACGGCTGGTGGAAGGTTGAAATTCCTGTAGCAGCCTGCCGTGTACTCTTCCATAACGGCCAGGGCGATCAGGAACCCGCTAAGAACGTTCCAGGTTATCCCGTAGGCGGCGAGTGCTATATCGACAATAAGGTTATTACTTATACATCTACTATTGTTACATCATATATCGATATTAAGACAGGTAAGAAACTTAAGGATGACTCCAGCACAACTGTTACCAAGAAGAATACCGACCAATATACAACTAAGGGCGACGATTCTCTCGGCAAGCTGGTTGAAGAACCCGCTAACGCGGCAGGTTTCTATCAGCCTGGTACTACTAACGTTGTATATCTCTACAACACAAGCGGCGAAGAAGATACAGAGCCTCCGACACTGGCAACTCAGGCAACTCAGGCTACACAGGCTACCCAGTCAACTCAGGCTACTCAGGGTGGTACTCAGTCTACGATAGCTCCTGTTACAACAGGTGACAGCGCTATCCTCGGCGATACAAACGGCGACAGCAATGTTAATATTAAGGACGTTTCGCTTATCCAGCGCCACCTTGCTAACCTTATCTTCCTCGATAATGTCAGCCTCAAGAGAGCTGATGTAGACGGAAGCAATAACGTTAATATCAAGGATGCTTCTCTTATCCAGAGATGGGTTGCGTTTATTCCCGTTAGCTACGATATCGGCAAGTTGATGAAGTAATTTATTAAAATATTTACTGATTGATGTAAATAGTATATTATTCAGCTTTTATGCGGGCAGTCTAAGGGCTGTCCGCATAATTAACAGGAGATGGAATTATGAAAAAAATTGTTTCTCTCGTTCTTGTAATGGTGTTGGCGTTTTCGGCATTTGCGTTTTCGGCGGTAAGCTCCGTCGCGGCAAGCAGCACGATTGCGTACAGCTTTTCTAATAGCACTAAGGGCTACGCTCAGGGTACTATTACTCTTACGGCTCCCTCGGGTACATACTGGCTTTATTGGGCGGACGATACTAAAGCGCTTGACGGTTATTATAAAATAGCTAAGCTCAGCATCTCGGGTTTATCCGCGTCCCATACTATGCCTAAACAGACTGCTATTCCCGCTGACGCGACTAAGCTGATTGCGATTCAGTCAAGCTCAGAGCCTTCCTCAAAGACTGTAGCCTCCGCCTCGGCGGTCTATACGATACCCTCAAATAAGCTGCTCGGGCATAAAACTTCCGAGAGAAAATACCGCTTCGGCTCTTATTCCGATATTCATATGGATAAGGCGTCCGAGGATAAGCCCGCTAATCAGGGCGGAAGGATTTATTATTATGACGAAACTCACCTTCGCAAGGCTTTTGATACCGCCGCGGCGCGTAATGTTGATTTTATTGTCGCTTCGGGTGACTACGTAAATAATAATATTGA
>CAJOHT010000053.1:2089-11812 GCA_905234305.1 uncultured Ruminococcus sp.
TGATTTTCAGGGTATTTCAAAAAGTGAATGGAAGGCGTATCAGAAAGTGCTTTCCGAGTCGAATTACTGCAACCCGGTTTACGAGGCTATCGGAAACCACGAGCTTTGGCAGAGCGTAAGTCAGGGCACATCCGATTTTATTAAGGCTACGGGACTTGACGGCAACACAAGTTCATCCTCAAAGGCGTATTTTGAGAAAACGATAAACGGCGACCATTTTATATTTATGGCGCTGGAGGGCGGCTTTTATCCTCATAATACCGAAGAATTTTATGACGCTCAGCTTAACTGGCTCAGAGGACTTCTTAACCAGTATTCGGGCGACGGACATAATATTTATATTATCGAGCATTCTCACTTCTATAAATACGGCGCGGGCGACAGAGTAGACGGCGAGCCTTACTACGATATTCCGCTTAAGGATGACCAGAAGGCGACAAGAGAGCTTAAGTCTATACTTAACACGTATAAGGACGCTATCTTAATTACAGGTCATACACATATCGCGTTCGAGGCTCAGTACAACTATTCTGATAACAACGGTACATCGGCTCAGATGATTCACAACAGCTCTGTCGGCGGGGTACGCCACGTTCAGAGCGATGGCTCGGGACTGGACAGAAATTACCGCGAGGACGATTGCGAGGGCTATATTGTTGACGTATTCGACGACGCTATTATCTTTAACGGCGCGGCGCTTTACTACAATATGTACGACCCTAACTGCTGTTATATAGTTAAAACCTCGGCTCAGGTTCACGGCGGAGGTACAACTCCTTCCACTGACCCGACTCAGGCGACTCAGTCAACTCAAGCGACTGAGGGTACTACGGCAATTCCTACATTAAATACGACCTCGTACTATCTTAAGGGTTCGTTCAACAACTGGGGAAGCTCAAATCCCCTCTATACTACTAATGTGAGCGGTCTTTTATCAACAACGATCAGGCTGAATAACGGCTCCTATACCTTTAAAATCAACAACGGCTCAACCTGGTACGGAAACGATAACGAAAACAATCCGATCGAGGATACTACTAAAAAGACTTCTCAAGGCGGATGGATATTTACTACAGATCAGGGCAACTGTTATCTGAAGGCTTCGGGCGGATACTATACCTTTACCTTTAACACTTCTAACAACAAGGTGAATATTTATTACAGTACAACCGACCCGTATGCTACCGAGCCTACCGAGGCTGCGACTCAGCCGACTACCGCTAAGCCGACAACAGAGCCGACTACGGTACAGCCTACTACCGCTGAGCCGACAACAGAACCGACTACGGTTCAACCGACAACTGTTGAACCTACAGAACCGACAACGGTTCAACCGACAACTGCTGAGCCGACAACGGAACCGACTACAGTACAGCCTACTACCGCTAAACCGACAACAGAGCCTGCTACACAGCAGCCCGTGACTACTGAACCTGCAACCGAGTCCTCGGGTTATTTTCTTGGTAATGTAAACGATGACAACGAGATTACTATTCTTGACGCTACATTGATTCAGAAGCATACGGCTAAGCTGTTTACTTTCAGCGATGAGCGTAAGGCGGCGGCTGATGTAAGCGGAGACGGCAAGGTTTCTATTATTGACGCGACGCTTATTCAAAAATACATCGCCCATATGATTACCTCATTCCCCGCGGAGAAGAAGGGCGCTAAACTTAAGACAGGCGCTACCTTGTCAAGCGTACAAAGTAACCTCGCGCTTTATTACCGTTACTCGTCCTATGACGCGTACCAGGCGCTTAAGAAGGAATACCGCAGCGGAAACAACGACCTTTCTAAGCTGACTGCGCTTGAGAATGCGCTGCTCGCGGTTGTAGACCCGAATAATACAGACGCTAATGATACCGTAACGGTGTTCTTTGAGAAGCCAAGCGGCTGGAGTAATCCGAACGCGTACGTATGGAAGGACTCTCACGAAGAAAAAGGATGGCCAGGCAATTCGATGGAATATGCTGGTAAGAACGATAATAACATTTACGTATATAAATATACCGTAAATCTCGGAACTTACGAAAAGATTATCTTTAACGACGGCTCTAACCAGACGCCCGATATTATCTTAACGGATAATTATCTTGCGTATTATTTGCAGGACGGAGTTGTTAAGAGCTATCCGTTTAAGGACTCATATGTTAAGAAATAAGGTGGAAAAACGATGAAGAATTGTTTAGCTAAATCATATATCAGAATTCCCTTGATAGCGTTGTTCGCTGTACTTACCGTAATGCTTTTCTGTATGCTGGGCTCAACAAAAGCCGAGGCTAAAACGGTGACAATAAAATCCCGCGAGGCTTTCAGAAACCTTAACTGGAAAAATAAAGGCTTCGGCCCTGGGTCATATAAACTCGGCGTCGGTATGGACCTCGCTACAAATCTTCCCGCTAACGAACACGGCACCTGCCTGCTCACTAAGGGAAAATTCGTTATCGATTTAAACGGAAATACTCTCCAGAGTACCGACCCTGAACAAACCGTGCTTGATATCAGAGGAGCTACCGTTATCCTGAAGGACTCAAAGGCGAAAACAGCCTCAAGGTCACGTCCCAGCATCCGCTCATACGGACTGGGCGCGGTTCAGATTACGTCGGGTAAACTTACGATAAAAAGCGGCTATTACTGCGGCGCAAGCGACGGTACAAATAATCCCGTAGGACTCCACGTTGGCGGCGGTACCTGTACGGTAAACGGCGGCGTTTTTGAAGGCGACCACGTAGGCGCTTCGGTTATGGGCGGAAATATGCGCATAAACGGCGGCACATTCCGTACCTCGTATATGTTCGCTCTTATGGAAATGGGCGGCGGTAATATAAAAATCACCAATGGTACGTTTACAAATACAAAAGCAGGCAGCTTTAATCCGACATTCGCTCTCGGCGCGTTGAATACCTCGGGCAGCAACTACAACTTCGGAAAATGGCTTGCGGACGGCGCCAGCTTCAACCCTACGATAATGACTTATTATTGGAACGGCACAAGTACCGATACTTCGGCGTATCCGACAAAAATGGTCGGTACCCAGTATGTCCAAACTCCGTATACTTACCCTTACGCGGTTGCTTATACCGGCAACAGCGGTTATGAGGCGGTTACGGTTAAAGTAAATTCAAACGGACTTAAGCCCGCCCCGACGTCTATGAAGAAACTTAAAGCGGGCAGAAATGCCGTTAAGGTAAGCTGGAAGAAAGTTAAAAAGAACGTGAGCGGTTATGCCGTTCAGTACAGCGCCTCAAAGAATTTTAAAGGCAAAAAGACTGTTACGGTTAAGGGAAGCGCTAAAACTTCCGCGAAAATCACTAAGCTGAAAAGCGGTAAAAAATACTACTTCCGCGTAAGAACCTATAGAAGTCTAAACGGCGCTAAATTCTACTCAAGCTGGAGTAAAGCTAAGAATAAAACAGCGAAATAGAAAAAAGGGCGGGGAACCGCCCTTTTTCAATTAAGATGTAAGAATTAAGAATTTTAAGGTAATAGATAATAAGTAATAGGTAATAAGTAATAGGTATTAGGTAATATGTAATATGTAATTAGTCTACAGCAGAACGTTCCCCAAGTATCCAAATTACGATAGTGTCTTTGATATTTGGAGGATAGCATATTTAAGAGTGGGAATGCAAGTGATGACGAAGATACTTAAAATTTCTTTACAAGAAAATTACATCTATTTAACTCTTTTAGTCAGTATAAAAACAAAAATTACAAGAGTCTTATAATTCTCATACAAGATTACCAAATTTAGGTTACATTTTCCGAATATGTATTGACTTTATGCACGTTTTAGGGTATTATTCTATTTGGATGAAATTGTGGTGTTTTTTATTTATTGCCACTAGAACTTGTGCTTTTCTTAACAAACTTGTAACTTTATCTATATTTTGGAAGGTATGATTTAAGCTATAAGGAGCATAAGCTAAATATTGAGTTTTACTTTTTGCTATATGCAATTTTTGGAAATTGGAGTGTGCCACGTTGGAGAAATATGTAATTAACGGCGGCAATGTGCTTGACGGTGAAGTTGTCATCAGCGGCGCAAAGAACGCGGCGGTTGCTATTATCCCCGCAGTAATACTTTGTGACGAGCCTTGTCGTATAGAAAATATACCTAATATCAGCGATGTTACCCTTATCGGAAGAATTCTTCAGGAAATGGGCGCTGAGGTAAGAAGAATCGATAAAAGCACCTTATATATAAACCCCGCAAAAATATCCTCGTATCAGGCTACGTCGGATTTAGTACGCGGAATGCGCGCGTCTTACTATCTGCTCGGAGCCTTGCTCGGAAGATGTCACCAGGCTAAGGTTTGTTTACCAGGAGGCTGTAACTTCGGCGCAAGACCTATCGACCTGCATCTTAAAGGTTTTGCCGCTATGGGAGCGCATCACGAGCTTGTTAACGGGGCTATTATTGACGTAAGGTCTGACCGCAGGCTTCAGGGCAATCATATTTACCTTGACTTCGCGTCGGTAGGCGCTACTATTAACATTATGCTCGCCGCTGTTAAGGCTGAGGGCTTGACTGTTATTGAGAACGCCGCTAAGGAACCGCATATCGTTGATTTAGCTAACTTCCTTAACTCTATGGGAGCGCAGATCCGTGGCGCCGGTACCGATACAATTAAAATCCGCGGAGTTGATTTCCTCCACGGCGTAACTTATTCGATTATTCCCGACCAGATCGAGGCGGGTACCTATATGTGCGCGGCTGCCGCTACAAGAGGCAGAGTCCTCGTTACTAACGTAACTCCTAAACACCTTGAGTCGATTACCGCTAAGCTGCGTGAAATCGGCTGTGAGATAAGAGAATTTGACGAGGCGGTTCTTGTAGACGCTACCCAGCGTCCTTTAAACCGTTGTAATATTAAGACTATGCCTCATCCTGGATTCCCGACCGACTGCCAGCCGCAGTTCGCGACATTGCTTTGTACCGTAGAGGGTACGAGTATTATTAACGAGAGCGTATGGGATAACCGTTACCAGTACGTGTCCGAGCTTACGTTAATGGGCGCGCATATCTCGGTTGAGGGAAGGCTCGCTATTATCGAGGGCGGTTCTAAACTTCACGCCGCTCCCGTAAAGGCTACCGACCTGCGCGCGGGCGCCGCTATGGTAATCGCGGGACTTTGCGCCGACGGCACTACTGAGGTAAGTTCGATTCAGTATATCGAGCGCGGATATGAGAACATTATCGAGAAGCTCACTTCCTTAGGCGCCGATATTAAAAAGGTTTACTTTGACCATCATACCGACCGCTCCTTAAGAGCATAATTTAATAACATAATATTCACCGTACGGGTATATGCCTGTGCGGTGTTTTTTTAGTATTGCCCGTTTTGTGGTACACTTAAACGCCGTGCAGATAGGGAAGATATTCAATAAGCTGGCTCCGGATAATGAGATGATATTTAATTTAAAAACAAAGTTTAATAATCAATACGTTCTACCAATTAAAAAATCATTATTAAGCAATAACATCTATTAAATATACATAACATAGAGGTTATCATAGAGGTTATATCAAGGTTGATTTTAAAGCGAAAAACTCCCGAAACCCGCATAAACAGTAGGTTTCAGGAGCTGATATGTAAGATGGAAGTTGATTTCTTTATAAAACATCTTTAGTTAAGGGAAAATAAAATCGAAAAAATGCCGCAGACTGATTTTGATGAAATTATTGAGAAATAAGTCGAGATGAATATAGCTCACCCGTTTAGAGAAGGTAACGGAAGAGCTATGAGGATTTGGCTGGATTATGTTTTAAAAATAGAAATAGGTAAGGTTGTTGATTGGAGTATGGTCGATAAGGACGATTATCTTCTCGCTATGGAGCGCAGTCCGATAAAAGATACGGAGATTAAAACGATTCTCAAAAACGCGCTTACGGAAAAAATAAACGACCGTGAGATTTATATGAAAGGCATTGACCACAGCTATTACTACGAGGGATATAATATATTTAATACAGAAGATATTTAATGAAAAGAGGCTGGCTCAATATGATGAGTCAGCCTCAGCTTTTGCGTGATGTATGAGGGGATGGTATTCCGCTTACCACTTATCACTTTCTGCTATCTAAATCTCTTATAACCTCTCCTGCAATAATCAGCCCCGCGACTGAGGGGGTGAAGGCGGTGCTTCCGGGAGTTTGGCGGCGGTGAGCCTCGCGGTTAAGCTCTTCGTTAGAGAGGGGAGAGAGCGGTTTTTCCTTTGAATAAACCACCTTGAGTTTTTTTATACCGCGTTTTTTTAGTTCCGAACGCATTACTCTCGCTAAAGGGCATACCGAGGTTTTAAAAATATCCTCAATTTCAAACATCTCGGGGTGGAGCTTATTGCCCGCGCCCATCGAGGAGATGATTGGGACTCCCGCTTTATCGGCGTTTATAACAAGCTCTATTTTGCCCGCTACCGTGTCGATTGCGTCTACTATATAATCGTACTCCTTGAAGTCAAAAAGCGCTGAGGTCTCGGGAGTAAAGAAGACAGTGTGCTTTTTTATTTTTAACTCGGGGTTAATATCGAGGAAACGCTTCTCAGCCGCGTCTACCTTAAGCATACCCACGGTGCTGTGAAGAGCGATGATCTGGCGGTTAAGGTTACTGAGGGCGACAGTATCGTTGTCGATAATATCGATCGCACCTATTCCGCTGCGTACCAGCGCCTCGGCGGTAAATCCGCCTACTCCGCCTATCCCGTTCAATACCTTCGCTGCCGATAAGCAGCTCTATGCGTTCATACTGGTTTCCCATATTCTCACGTCCTTTAAAGAAGATTATACTATTTTATTGCGGATTTTACAAGTTGACAAAGCGTTTAATTGAGTGTATTATCTTTTACAAGGAAGTGGTTGTATGAGATGTATGAATTGCGGATACGTATATGTCGGGAATTTTTGCCCGAAATGCGGTAAAAAGGCAGTCGATAGTAAAAACAAAACGGAGCTTAACGCTCCTATGAACTCAGTGTACTCTAAACCCGAGCGGAATATGAATGAGCCCAAAACCGTTAATACTCCCGTCAGGGAAGAGGTCGATTATCGTCAGACTCCTTCTGACGATATACAGCGCCCCGTATATCCTCAGCCCGCTCCGCCTAAAAAGGGCTGGACTTCGGGTAAGATCGTAGCGCTGGTCGTACCGTTAGCTCTGGCGGCGCTATTGCTTATGTATGCGGTACCGCTGGGAATATTTTTTGTGACGGACAGTATCGATAACGCTAAGTCAGAGTTTTATAAAAACAAGGATAAAAATACCGCGCCCTACAGTTCGGACGCTAAGGTTAAAATGGGGAGTTTTGAATACTCGCTTGAGAATATCAGTTTTTCGGACAAGTATAAATGCAAAACGGCGGATAAGGGCTATGAGTACCTTTTTGTCGACGTTAAGGCTAAGAATACTTCGGAGGATGACGCCGAGGTTTTTGCCTCCTTTACCTGTTACGCCGATAAGGTTCTGGTGAATAACCTGAGCGAAGCCGATTACGGCAACGAACTTGAGCCCGATATGGCAGAAATGTTTAATCTTGTATTTAAGGTGCCTAAGGACAGGGATAAGGTTTTACTGAATATTTCGGTTGATGAGGATAATATGCTGTTTTCGAGAAACGTTAAATTTGAAATCAAGAGTTAAGAAGTAAGAATTTTCAACAATTGATAATAAATGTCGGGAAGACAAAACGGTTAAAGAAATAACCTTTTCTTCCCGACATTTTTTACGTTCCGCTTGCGGAGCATATTAATATGGTCGGGCAGATAACGCTGAAAATACCGCGCTGTCTGCTCGACCAAAATTATCCATTATTTATTTTCAATTGTCTATTGAAAACTTTTTACTGTTCAAAGAATTTGTCGTGGATTGCGGTTACGGCTCTGTCAGCGTCCTTCTTGTCGATAAGCACGCTTACCTTGATTTCGGATGTAGCAATCATCTGGATGTTGATTTGAGCGTCATAGAGCGCTTCGAACATCTTTGTAGCTACGCCCGCGTGACTCTCCATACCCGCGCCTACGATTGAGATTTTAGCGACCTCGGTGCTGATAATAGTTTCCTTAGCGCCTATAGCCTCGGCGTACTCGTTAACGAGCTTCTCGGCGTCCTCGGCACGATCCTTAGGAATAGTGAAGGAAATATCCTTCTTGCCGTTGTGACCGATAGACTGGAGAATGATGTCTACGTTGATATTCTTAGAAGCGAGCTTCGAGAAGATTTTAAACGCAAAGCCCGGCTGGTCGGGAACTCCTACAATTGATATTCTCGCGATATCCGCGTCCTTAGCGACGCCGCTGATTAACATTTTCTCCATTTTTCCAATCTCCTTTACTATAGTGCCCGGGGCTTTTACCATACTGGAAAGCACCTCAAGTTCAATATTGTATTTTTTAGCCATTTCTACGCTGCGGTTGTTGAGAACCTGCGCTCCCAAGGTCGCGAGTTCAAGCATTTCATCGTAGGAAATAGCCTTAAGTTTTTTAGCGTTTTTAACAAGTCTCGGGTCGGCTGTATATACGCCCTCAACGTCGGTATAAATCTGGCATAGATCCGCGTGCATAGAAGCCGCGATAGCTACCGCCGAGGTATCCGAGCCGCCTCGTCCCAAGGTCGTGATATCATCGTAGCGTGAAAGTCCTTGGAATCCCGCTACTATAACGATACATTTTTTGTCAAGCTCCTTGCGGATACGGTTGGGGATAACGCGCTTGATACGCGCCGTAGTGTGGGCTGAGCTTGTCTGGAAGCCTGCCTGCCAGCCTAAGAGCGATACTACGGGGAAGCCGAGCTTTTCGATAGCCATAGCGAGCAGCGCTATGCTGATCTGTTCGCCCGCCGATACGAGCATATCACGCTCTCTTTTCGAGGCATTGGGATTGATTTCATTTCCTTTAGCGATAAGTTCGTCGGTTGTATCTCCCTGAGCGGAAACTACAACGACGACATCGTTGCCTTTGGAGTAGGTTTCCGTAACGATATTCGCGACGTTGTTGATACGTTCGGCGTTCGCTACGGACGTCCCTCCGAATTTCTGTACAATTAAACTCATTATTTTACTCCTTAAATAAAATTACCTATATATTAATAAAGATTGATTAAAGGTCGCTGATTCTGATTTTCGAGAGGATGTTTACGTCTTTTCTGATGAGCTTTTCGATATTGCTCTCTATATCGGCTACGGTCATAAGGTCTGTAGCTACCGCAAGCTCCTCATCCTGAGCGATCACATATACGTTTCCGAATACCTCGTTTACTATACTGAGGTGTTCGGGATTTTCTATGCGCAGATACATTCTTGTTCTTGACTCATTATATGGCAGAACGCTCTCGTTGTTGCTGTCAGCCCAGAAAATATATTTTCTTTCGTTAAGATGCATACAGCTGTCGATTATATCCGCTACTACCGCTGATGCGGTGGGAAGGGAGCCCGCGCCTTTTCCGTAGAAAAGCACGTCGTCGGTGCAGTCTCCGCGAACCATAATGCCGTTGAATTCCTCGTTTATATTAGCGAGAAGGCTCTTGCCCCTTATAAGCATAGGAGCTACGAAAATATCGATTTTGCCGTTGTTACACCCGATGACCCTCTTGTGCTCGGCTGTGTTGACCGGCTTTCGGAAAAAATGCGGGAAAACGCGGTTTACGTCGCAGATGTAGGGCAGAATCAGCTTTTCTCCTGCAGAAATTATCTCATGAGGAAGGGGAGCTTCTTTACATCGGGCGGAAC
>CAJOHT010000054.1:0-1638 GCA_905234305.1 uncultured Ruminococcus sp.
GAGACGGGTATATGTTTTCGTTTAAAGCAGAGATAAACGAAGGAGTTGTTATTCGTGCGCAGGGTTCAAATAATTATCCGAAGTATTACCATGAATTTAAAAGCACTCTGATAAATATGTTGTATGAAGAAGATAATTCGGTGAATAACGATGCATGATATATGGAATCCGTGGCACGGATGCAAAAAGTGCAGCGAAGGCTGTCAGAATTGCTATATGTTTTTTCTGGACGCGCAGAGAGGTAAAAACGGAGCCGATATCTACCGAACTAAAGCGGGATTTAACTATCCGCTGTCAAAGGACAGGCACGGAAGATATAAAGTTAAAAGCGGGGAACAGCTCAGAGTTTGTATGACTTCGGATTTCTTTTTGGAGGAAGCGGACGATTGGCGCGGCGACGCGTGGAATATAATCCGTCAGCGTCCTGACGTGGTCTTTTATTTGCTCACAAAGCGTCCGCGGAGAGTTGAAAGATGTCTGCCGAGCGATTGGGGAGACGGATGGGAAAATGTATTTTTTAACGTTAGCTGTGAGAACCAAAAGCGGGCGGACGAGCGTATTCCGATTTTGCTATCCTTGCCCTTTAAGCACAAGGGGATTATGTGCGCGCCGTTTATCGGAGCGGTGAGTATAAAGGAATACTTAACTTATAATCAAATTGAACAGGTGATTTGTGACGGCGAAAACTACTCGGGAGCGCGTCCTTGTCATTATGAATGGGTGAAAAGCCTGCGTGACGAGTGTGAGGAATATAACGTGACCTTTGCCTTTATCGGAACGGGCAGGAGGTTTGTGAAAAACGGAAGATTATATCAGATTGAGGGCAGCGAAATTCAGGCTTCTCAAGCGTATAAATCGGGTCTGAGCTTTATAGGTAAACCGATAGATTTTAAATTGAAAAATTTGATTGGAATGCCGATTTCGGACGAAAATCGCTATAAACCGTATTACGGATATAAATGTAAAACCTGCGGAATGAGAATTATCTGTAACGGATGTACAAAATGCGGAAAATGCGAGGGCGAAATATGAGTTTATTGGATTGCGGCTTCGGTTCGGAATATGAACTGTCGCTGTCGGCATGGGGCGAAGGAGAGCTTAACGAAGAGTCTTTGCTGTCGTTTCAAAGGCTTGATGCGGTTTTTGAAAAATTCAGGGAGCAATTTCACCGTAACCCAAAAGAGATTTCTCTGTTGATTCAGGATTCGATGGCATGCGGATGTGACTACGGATTTACAGGAGTCGATTCCGCTTTTTTAGAGAAGCTGGAAAACCTGAAAGAGCTGATACTACCTGACTCAATAAAAGATATTTGTATGACGCCGAAGCTCGAAAAGATTTTTAAAGAAAATAATACGCTGATACGCGGCACATTCGGATCTTTTGCCGAGAGTTTCGCGGAAAAGAATAATCTGAATTTCAGGCACTCGGATTATGACTTCGCGTGCCATGTAATAGAAAGTGTGAGTGAATCAACGGTTTTAACCTTAGTGTTTAATCGCGACGGCAGTGTGATTATAAAAGAATCGGTGAATTCTCCCGGGATCTCCGCGGGGAATTGCCTTGGCGGAACATTGTACCACAAGTTAAGGAAGGATTTTTATAAGAAAAAAACCGCCTCGGAAATCGCTGGAATGT
>CAJOHT010000054.1:1652-12654 GCA_905234305.1 uncultured Ruminococcus sp.
TCTATATCTGAAGACGGAAGATTGGAAAGATTTATTGAGCTGGCGAAAACTCATAGGATGTATATGGGTAAGAATTAAACTGCTGAAGAACAACAATTTGCAAACGTGAATAAACTTAACTGAAAAGCTGAAAATGTGAACAAAACATAACAATTCGCTTACATTTATGTAAATAATATTGACGTTATAAGTATAAAAACATATAATGTAAATGTCGATATTATTCACTTACTTGTATTCGGGGGCAGTTATGACTTATTACTCAGTTTCCTATCCGAGGAGCGCTGAAGAGGGTTACGGTATCGCGATTGTAAATGTACGTTATGTAAGAGATATTTCGCGTCATTACAGAACCGTTAAAGCGATAATTGAAAAATGCAATGCCAGTGAAGTATGTGCCGAGCAATTTGATGATGTTTTGGAAAACTTCCTCACGGATTTTGAGAGCTTTTAAGAATAATCTTGATAAACTATAGTTTATCGGGGTTTTTATCGCCCGCTCACATACTGCGCGCGCTTTTTTGTTAGTTATATAATAGTATATATTTCTGATAGAATATATTTACGCATAAAAGAAAATGCGAGAGGGTCGGTTGGTCGATTTGCACAATTTCGGCACCAAGTTTTTGTGCAAGTATACAAAGGTGAATTTTTTTGAAACTTTTTTAAAACTATTTGACACTACTTAGGTGAAAGTCGGAAAAACCGGCAGAAAACTAATAAACATTCTGCTGCAGAACCTTTCTAAAGCATCCGGAATCTGACAAAGTTAGGGGTATATGGTTTTAAAATAGGAACTGCAAATGATGATGTAGAGAAAAAAGGAGACAGAACAATGAAGATTAAAAAGATTACATCAGTTTTAATGACAGGAATTATGCTTATGAGCGCTGTTCCGTTTATGACGGCAACAGCCTCGGCGGTTGAGTCTAAGGATTTCGAGTACGATATCACTTCGGCTGGTACCGCGGTAATTACCGATTATGAGGGTAAGGATACCAATATTGTTATCCCAGGTGCGATTGACGGCTATCAGGTTACGGCGATAGGCGGATATTCCTTCGCTTATAGCGATAAGGTTGAGAGCATCTCTATACCTAACGGAGTAAAATCAATCGGCAACGGAGCTTTTTCTAACTGCGAATTTCTTAAAAAAGTAACTATTCCCGAGAGTGTTACAAGCATTAGATACGGAGCGTTCCAATATGATACAAACCTGACGGATGTAAAGCTCCCGTCAAAGCTGACATCAATTGAAAGCAATATGTTCAGCAACTCAGGTATTAAATCAATTGAAATCCCCGAGAATGTAAGAACTATTTATGATAATGCCTTTAGCGATTGCGAAAAGCTGGAGTCTATATATATTCCCGACGGTGTTAAGGAAATCGGAAGCGATTTATGCTCGGGATGTACGGCTCTTTCATCATTAAGACTCAGTAAGAATTTACGCGTTATTCCTTATGGCGCTTTCGCAAAAACACGAAATCTTTCCGCTGTTTCAATTCCGTCTAAGGTAACTAAAATTGGCGAAACAGCTTTCGCGGAATCGGGTATTAAATCGGTATCTATCGGAAAAAGCGTTAAAACAATTGACAGCGAAGCGTTTTATGTCTGCCCAAAACTTACAGCCATTAAAGTTAAGTCGAAAAATAAGAACTATTCGTCAAAAAGCGGAGTGCTTTATAACAAGAAAAAGAGCCTGCTTATTACATATCCTGCGGGTAAAAAGAATAAAACATTTACTCTTCTCTCGAAGGTAAAGAAGCTGGAGTCGTATTCGTTCAGCGGAAACTCCTATCTTGAAAATATTAAATTCAAAAAGGGACTGACCTCAATTAAGAAAGGTGCTTTTATGAATACATCGCTTAAAAAGGTAAAGTTCCCTAAGAGCTTAAAGAAAATCGAAAACGACGCGTTTTTAAATTGTGAAAGCCTTGAGAGCGTGACTATCCCTGCGAACGTAATCTATATTAACGACCACGCGTTCAGTGAGTGTACAGCCTTGAAAAAGCTGAACTTTAATGGTAACTCAAAACTTGAACTCGGATATGGAGTATTCGAGAGCTGCCGTTCCCTTAAAACCGTAAGCGCTCCTATCGCAAAGAAAAGCCAAGGAAGATTATTCTTTGCATGTACAAAGATTAATAAGGTTAAAATCTCTAAAAATATAAAGAAGATTTTCCGCGAGGATTATGCCGAGTGTCCTAACCTTAATAAGGTTACGATTCCCGCGACTGTTAAGAAAATCGGCTACCATGCATTCGGATATATAAACTACTATGACTATAGCTATGATACTAACGATAATCTTGTAATTAAAGGCTATAAAAACTCCGCCGCGCATAAGTACGCTAAAGAAAATAATTTTACTTTTAAGAAAATGAAGAGTTAAGATATAAAGATTAAGGGTATAGAATTATAAACTGCCCGTGCTGTTACCTTGAAGGGAATTACAGCACGGGCAGTTTTGTTGTTTACAAAGTGTTGTTTTTAGTGTATTATTTTAATGTAATATACGTGACAGGGAGAACCATTATGAAGAATTATAAAAAAGATGTTACTATGAATCCTTCAGGGTTTGTTCTACTTGCGGATTATGTTCCGAGTATTATACAGGAAATACGGTATCATTCGACCTACAATTTTATCGGTGACAGGATAGACGGATATGAGGAGCCGTGCGCGCTTCTGACTAAGGAAGCGGCTCGAGCGCTTAAATCCGTAAGTAATGAAATGATAGTTCAGGGCTATCGGCTCAAGGTGTTCGACGCTTATCGCCCAGCGTGCGCGGTAAAGCATTTTGTTTTGTGGGGTATTGAGGATCAGGATATACGTATGAAGCCGTATTTCTACCCCGAGCTTAAAAAACAGGAGTTGTTTGAAAAGGGATATATCGCAAAACAATCAAGCCATAGCTGCGGAAGTACGGTGGATTTGACGCTGTTCGATATGAGTACGGGCAAAGAACTTGATATGGGAAGTCCCTTTGATTTATTCAGCGAAGCCTCTCATCCCGATTATAAAGGCATAACCGAGGAGCAGTATGTTAACCGAATGATTTTAAGACGCGTAATGCTGCGCAACGGATTTTTGCCGATAGACTGCGAATGGTGGCACTTTACTTTAGATAACGAACCCTATCCCGATACATATTTTGAATTTCCCGTTTCTTCGGAATATTTGAGAAGATAAAAAACGCGGGCAGTTTGAGCTTTTATAGTGTTAAAGAGGTTAATATGGATTTGGTTTTTACGCTGATATGTGCCGCGCTTGTTGTCGCCTTGGTCGTATTGACAGAGGTATCAGAGTGGAAAATATTTAAAAAAGCGGGCGAGAAGGGCTGGAAGTCGTTGATTCCGTTTTACAGTATCTTTATTTCTCATCATATCGTAGGTATGAAGCATATCTGGTTTGTTCTTGAAATAGCAATATGGACGTTTGAAACCATTATTGCCGCTTTTATCGAATTCCCAGAATGGTTTGAGCTTTTATTCTTTATTTTCACTACGGTATTCACGCTCGTAAACGCAGTGATCCATACCAGTAAAATGTGTGATTGCTTTGGCAAGGGTACAGCGTTTAAATTAGGAATGTTCTTTGTTCCGTATATTTTTCCTATGATTCTCGCCTTCGGTTCCGCGGAATATAAGAAGCCGGAGGATTAATGTGGCCTTTGAACAGACGAGGATAAAGCCTAATAATATTTGTGATGGTAAATATTTATCCAAAAAGAGGCTTAATTCTTTTACTGAATTAATCAAGGCTATAAAAATAGACTATAGCGCTAATTTTTGATTGAATGATGTGTGACATTTTAATTATAACGGCAATTTGTCAAAATATTTGATTTTGGCAATAATTGCCGTTATTTTTTCTTAGCGGGAGAGAATTGCGTTAGTTTAAGGCGATAACACTGGCGACGCTTGTTAAAGCGGTAGAGAGATAAAAGTCGGACTAAATCCAACGCCCTAAAAATGCTCCCCCGGAGCATTTTCTTAACGGGCTTTCGAATCCATCCTCTTATTGCACGAAAAAACCGATACCCAATGGGTATCGGTTTTTTGGTGGGAGAGGATGGATTCGAACCATCGAAGGTACAACCAACAGATTTACAGTCTGCCCCCTTTGGCCACTCGGGAACTCTCCCACATTTTAAATTGTAATTGCTACAGGCGCATTGCCTGTAGCAATACTGGAGCTGGTGGACGGACTTGAACCCCCGACCTGCTGATTACAAATCAGCTGCTCTACCAACTGAGCTACACCAGCATCTTAACAGCTAGATTATAATATCACAAAATACTACTTGTGTCAAGATGTTTTTACCTTATTTTTTAAAATGATTTATATTCCTTTTGTTGACAAAAATATTCTATTATCTTATAATGGACTATATATTGGATAAGGAGGGTTATTTTATGGATAACTACGATAATAATAATCAGTACGGCGGCGGTACTAATCCCAATCCGCAGCCTTATACACCGCAGGATTACCAGCCTCAGAGCTACCAGCCGCAGAGCTACCAGCCCCAGCAGAGTCAGCCTCAGAGCTACCAGCCTCAGGGTTATCAGCAGCCCCAGCAGCAAAGCTATCAGCAGAATTATCAGCAGCCTCAGAACTATCAAGCTCAGCCTTATGCGGCTCAGCAGTATGAACCTAATTTGGGCGCTGAAATACCTAAGGAAAAGCAGGACGGTAAAGCTATCGCCTCAATGATACTCGGAATAGTATCGCTGGTATGTTGCGGAGGTTTTTACGCTTGTCCTATTGTCGGACTTATTCTCGGTATTGTTTCTAAGAAAAATAAACCGAACAACAACGGTATGGCTGTCGCGGGTATCGTAATGTGCTGTATAGCGTTAGGCTTTATGGTCCTGTATACAATCCTCGCAATCAGCGGAGTTGTACAGTATCCCTTTAATACTCCGCGCTACACCTATACATACGGTTATTAATTAGATTTTTTTCGGAGCGGCGCAGATAAAACGCGCCGTTCTTTTTGTGTACAATTATGAAGAATTCAATTATTATAAAGAGAATAACGGTATGCGCTCTGCCGTTTATTATTATACCTTTACTTTATTTTGCAGCTGAGTTCGTATTAAAGAATATAACGGTATCGACTTGTATATATTATACTACCGTTCATCTGTACTGCCCCGGATGTGGATTTACGCGCGCTGTCGAGGCGCTTTTAAGAGGAGATATTTTGCTGTCCTTAAGGCAGAATATCCTGCTCGTTATCGGTATGATTATCGCGGCGGTTTATTACATCGAGCTTTTGCTTAAAGCGTTCGGGGTCAAAATAGATTTAAAACCTCTGCACAGCATTAAGACGCTTTGGGGAGCTTTGATTTTTTTAGGTGTGTTTACGGTTTTAAGGAACGTTTTTCCCGTATTGGCGCCCGTTTGAATGGAATAAATCCGCAAAGAGCTAATATAATATATAAAAGTGAAAAATTACGTGTGTGTTATGTTTGACAATCGAAGGTTTCAAATCTGTAACTATATAAATAAATGCCTGTAAACATTAAAAATATTTTATAAAAAATACACAAAATTTTGCAAAATAACTGGATTTTCGGCGATTTTATTATTGACTTTTATAATAATTTATGATATATATTAAGCGTAAACTTTTTAAAGGAGGGAATTATATTATGAATTCAAAAGGTTTATCAATTGCTGCTTTAGTATGCGGTATCTTAGGTATTGTCGGTTCGTTCATTCCTGTAGTTTGCTACGTTACATTAGTTCTTGCTATTCTCGGTATCGTTTTCGGCGTTATCGGTATGAAGAAGGCTAAGGAAGCAGGCGAAGGCAAAGGCTTAGCTACAGCAGGTCTCGTGCTTGGAATTATCGGTACAGCTTTTGCTGTAATCGGCATTATCTGCATTATCTGTGTTGCTGCTACTGCTAACTCTATCATTAGCAACGCTTCGGGTCTCAGCGATCTCCAGAACGCTCTCAGCAGCCTCAGCTAATTAAAACAGAAAAGCTAAAGCAGGCATAAGTTGGCTTATGCCTGTTTTTTCTATTCTCTCTCTTGAAAGGAAGTTTATGTTTCCCAGTTTTGAATTATTCGGAAAAACAATTTCGATGTATATGATATGTGCCATTGTCGGGATATTGGCAGTATTATTATTAACGTATAAGCTAGCGATAAAAAATAAGCTCGATGAGTTCAATATGTTGTTTATGATGCTGTTTTCGTTCGGCGGAGTTGTGGTATTCAGTCATATCCTCTACGCGTTTACTGTACCTAAGATGGTCGTCGGGGTGTTTTCGAATCTTGATAAGATAAAAAATTTTGACGATTTTATTTACGCGTTCAACGTTGTTTTCGGCGGGTCGGTGTTTTACGGCGGACTTATAGGCGCTATATTCGTCTTCTTTTTATATACTAAGGTCAAAAAACTCAACTTCGGCGATTACAGCGATATCGGCGCTATGGCTATTCCGCTGTTCCATTTTTTCGGCAGGATCGGATGCTTTTTATCGGGCTGCTGTTACGGCGTTGAGTGGGAACACGGTATCACGTACCATAACGCGCTTGTCGAGAGCGCCAACGGCGTGCCGAGATTTCCCGTGCAGCTTGTTGAGGCGGTATTGAATTTACTGCTGTTTTTGCTGCTTTTCTATCTGTAAAGGGTAAGGCTAATCATAAAATACTCGCGCTGTACCTGCTTATCTATCCCGTATACCGTTTTATCCTCGAGTTTTTCAGGGGAGACAGCTACCGAGGTTTTTTATTCGGACTTTCCACGAGCCAGATAATCTCGGTTATCCTGTTTGCATGCGCGGTTGTTTCGTTGATTGTTATGGGTGTTAAAGAAAAGAAAAAAGTTAATTAGTGAGAAAAAACCGTCCTTTTTGGGCGGCTTTTCTTGTTTTATGGCGGATTATGTGGTATTATTTCTATTGGGTGAAGTTATGAATAAGATACGGCTTATCGGAATAGATTTAGACGGAACAGCTTTAAACGCCTCGAAACAGCTTACCGAGCATAATAAAGAGGTTTTTTCTCTATGCGCCGAAAAAGGCATTTATATCGTCCCCGTTACAGGGCGCCCGTATTCGGGACTTTATGACGAGTATAAGCGGGGGATGAAGTGCGATTATTCGATAAATACAAACGGAGCCGCCGCTATGGAGATAAAAAGCGGCAGACGCGTTATCTCGCATACTATGAACAGTGAAAAATCGATAGAGCTTATGGATATCCTTTCGGAGTATAATTGTTATTACGGGGTGTTTTTTGACGGCTACGGATATCTGACCGAAAAAAATCTTAAAGGCGAGCTTGAAAAATATAAGAACACTCCGCTTTATAAGTATATCCTTAAAACCCGCAGACCTGTCGGGGATCAAAAGGATTTTATACGCGCGGCGGGAAGCTGCGACAATATCTACGTCATAGCCGAAAACAGCGACGTAAGGGACGAGATATGCCGAAATATAAAGGATATTGACGATATCTTTTTTACCTGTTCCGATTATAACGACGTTGAGATCGGCGGCAACTGTTCCAAGGGCGAAACGCTTATTGAGCTTGCCGTAAGTATGGGGATCTCGCCCGACGAGGTTATGGCGATAGGCGACGGCGGAAATGACGTTAATATGCTGAAGCTCGCGGGTCTCTCGGTAGCTATGGAGAATGCCTGCGCGGAGGCTAAGGAGATAAGCGACTTTATAACAAAATCCTGCGAGGAGAGCGGAGTCGCGTATGCCATAGAAAAATTTGTATTGTAAGGAAATCGTATGAGATTTATAACGGAAATTTTATGGGTGTTTATAATATTTTCATTTCTGGGATGGCTTATACAGTTTGTGCCCGAATCGATTAAGGAACGCAAGCCTAAAAACCCTGGCTTTTTAGTTATGCCGTTTTTACCTTCTAACGGTATCGCAATGGTAATGATTTATATTATATTTTCGAGAATTGAAAGCGCCTTTGTTGTGATTGTCGGCTCGGCAGTTTTGCTGATGATGTATAAATTTATACTTTCGATGGCGTTCGATAAATCCTTTGGATTTAAATGGAAGGATTATTCTAAGAAGCGTTTTAATCTTAATGGTTATGTTAGTATTCCCGAGTCGCTTTTGTACGGTGCGCTGGGATTTTTCGCGACACGTTTCTTTTTTGAACCGATATGCGGACTTGTTGCGGTAATTCCTTTTTGGGCAGCGTTATTGATTCCCGCGGTTATAACGGGACTTATTATCGCGGATGCGATCATTTCAATTATTACCGTTATCAATCTTTGGAAAAACCTCAAAAAGATGAATAGTATTTCTAAGCTGATCGAGGAAAATGACGATGGTATATCGGATGAAGAGTTAAGGAAAAGCTATGAGCGCCGTGTCCTAAAAAGCAAACGTTTCAGGTTGAGGCTTGTATCGGCGTTCCCCGATATGCAGTCGTTAAACTACGAAAAACAGCTTTCTGATATACGGAAACAATTTAATATTATTCGCGAAAAGAATAATGAAACCTACGAGAAGAAAATCGATAATCCCGAGGACAGACCTTTTGCATACGGACTCAGCTTTACCAAGCTGTTCTGGCTGTTTCTTATCGGCAGTCTTTTCGGAACCCTTTTGGAAACCTTATGGAGTATCTTTATTGACGGACATTTTGAAATGAGGGTAGGGCTTGTTTTAGGTCCGTTTATTCCCGTATACGGCAGCGGCGCGGTAGTGATCACGCTTTGTCTTTATAAGCTGCACCGTTCGGGAGATTTAGTAGTTTATTTAGCTTCCGCCGCGATAGGAGCGACGTTTGAGTATCTTTGCTCGTATTTTCAGGAAATGTTCTTAGGCACTGTAAGCTGGGACTACAGCGATACCCCGTTTAATCTTTACGGGCGGACTAACCTTACCTTTGCGCTTATCTGGGGAGTGCTGGGGCTTGTTTGGTTAAGGTATATTTACCCCGTACTCAGCAGATTAATTGAAAAAATACCGAAAAAACCCGGGCGGATTATTTCGCTGATATTAGTTGTGTTTATGGCAATCGACGGCGCTCTTTCGATTATGGCTATATACAGGAAGGGTCAGCGCGAAACCAATATCCCTCCGAAAACCGTTGTCGGCGAAACTATAGACAAGGTCTTTACTGACGATTATATGAATTTCGTATTCCCGCATATGTCAAAGCCCGAGGATTTTCAGAATAACGAGAAGAATATTAAAAAGAAAGCCGAGAAAAGATAATGTTCTCTAAAAGAAAAATAAGCCGCGGCTTAAAAAAAGAAATAAAAAAATACATCGACGATAATCTTATTGTTATACCTTCCGCTATGCAACAGTCGGAAAGGTTTATGGGAGCCGCTCCGAGGTGTAGGGCGGCAGGACGCGCGGATATATTGGCGGAGCCGTGCGTTGTGTATGAAAGCGCGAGCGAGCTTGGCGAAATTCTCGATAATATGGATGAGAGCTTTTCTGAAATGCTGCTCAGAAAAATTGACGAAAAAGGTATGAAGGACAGCGAATGTTATAAAAAGGCGAATATTGATCGTAAGTTGTTCTCGAAGATAAGAGCAAACAGGCTATATAAGCCGTCGAAGCCTACCGCGATAGCTTTCGCTATTGCGCTGGAATTGAGCCTTGATGAAACTAAAAGCCTGCTTGAAAAGGCAGGATACGCGCTCTCCCACAGCAGTAAATTTGATATAATTATTGAATATTTTGTTCTTAAAAAGAATTATAATCTATTTGAAATAAATGACGCGCTGTACGAATTTGACCAGCCGCTGTTGAATTAAGAATTAAGAGGTAAGAATTAAAATGATTCGCAATTCGCAATGCGTAATTTGTAATTCACTTCCCACTTCCCGCTTCCCACTTGAACAGGTAATAAGTATTAGTCGAGCGCAGAACATTCCCAAGTATCCAAAACTGACAGCAAAGCTGTCATCCCGAGCCTGCCGAGGGATCTTAAGATCCTTCGACTCCGCTTACGCTTCGCTCAGGATGACATTGTGTGATATGAATTTATGAGAGGGACTGCACGGACAGACGTGGATATATAAAAATGTCGCTTGAGAGGCGACCAAAAGGTTATTAAACTTCTGTATAATTTAGTCACAGGCTGAGGAAGGCTTGTGACTATATTTATGGAGGTACTTAAAATGAAAAAGGTTAAAAACAATATCACGGAGTTAGTATTCATTCTTGACAGGAGCGGTTCAATGAGCGGACTCGAGAGCGATACCATAGGAGGCTTTAATTCCCTTATTGAGAAGCAGAAAAAGGTTGACGGCGAGTGTTTCGTTACAACGATTCTGTTCGATAATCTTATTGAAACTCTTCACGACCGCGTAAGGCTTCAGGATATACAGAAGCTGACCGAGGATGACTATACCGTAAGGGGATGTACTGCGCTTATCGACGCTATCGGAACTACGGTAAAGCATATCGGTAAAATTCATAAATACGCGCGCGCCGAAGATATCCCTGAGCATACTATGGTTGTAATTATTACCGACGGTATGGAGAACGCCAGCCATAAGTTTTCGAGCGATGAGGTAAAGAAAATGATTGAACGCCGTAAGGAAGGGGACGGCTGGGAATTCCTCTTTATCGGGGCAAATATTGATGCAGTCGAAACCGCTAAGCATTTCGGAATCGACGAGGACAGAGCCGTAGATTACCGCGCCGACAAAAAGGGTACGGGAGTAGTATACGAAACTATGGAGAGAGCCGTCGGCTGTGTAAGAGCCTGTATGCCGCTAAAGAAAAGCTGGAAAAAAGCTATTGTGGAGGATTACGAGAGCCGTTAAGACGTAGTGCAATAATTAACCCAGAGGCTGGTTTTTTTATAAAGTCAGCCTCTGGGTTATCGTCTAGCATTTTCTCAAAGTCAAGCTCTCTAAGCTCGTTAAATATTATTCTTGGGTTTTTCTTATCCCATTCATTATATTGAGTTATAAAGTCTTTTTTACTAATTCTATCATTACTCTGTGTCTTTCCGCTCGCGGTATTATCCTTGACC